>JADGHD010000277.1 GCA_019689615.1 Frankia sp.
CCCCGGCCCCGCGGACCGCCACCGTCCCCGCGCCGCGGACGGCCGCCCACTCCGCGCCCGACTCCGCGTCGGACGCGGTCCGGCTGCCGCGGCAGGGCGGGCCTGCGGACCAGTGACGACGGGAAGGACGAGGGAGGTGATGGACGTGGCGGCCGCCGAGCTGGGGCTGCGGGAGCGCAAGAAGCGCCAGACCCGGCAGGCGATCCGGGACGCGGCGGTCCGCCTGGTCGCCGACCGAGGGCTGGAGAACGTCACCGTCGAGGAGATCGCGCAGGCCGCGAACGTCTCCCCGCGCACGTTCTTCAACTACTTCAAGTCCAAGGAGGACGCCCTCGTCGGCATCGACAAGGAGGAGATCGACGAGGCGTGCGCGGCGCTGCGGGCGCGGCCGGCCGACGAGCCCCCGCTGGCAGCGGTCTCCGCGATCATGCTGGCCCGGCTGGCCGACCGCACCGCGCACCCGGACCTGCACCTGGCCCGGGTGCAGATGCACCGGACCAACCCGCAGCTGTTCGGCGCGCAGGCGCGCACCTGGCGGTACTTCGAGCGCCGGCTGGCCGAGGTGGTCGCCGAGCGGACCGGGATCCCGGTCGACGAGGACCCGTACCCGATGACGGTCGTGGTCGCCGTCATGGCGGTCACCCGGATGGTGCTCGCCTCCACCCAGGGCGCCTACGACCCGGCCAGCCTCCACGACCGGCTGCGCACGGCCCTGGCCGACCTGGGCCACGGCCTGCCCCCGCCGGCCTGGCCGCGACAGCCGCCGCGGCCAGGCGCCTAGTCACGCGGGGACGTCAAGCGCCTTTGGGTCGAGCTTGGTGAACAGCGGGCCGGGCCACTCCAGCCGCCGGCCGGCCGGCACCTGCTGGCGCTTCCAGACGGTCAGGTCGACGCCGAGCACGTCCGCCAGCCGCTCGGTGCTGAACGGCAGGAACGGCGCGAGGGCGACCGCGATCCCGGCGATCGCCTGCACCGACGTAGCCAGGCTGCGCGCCGCCGCCTCCCGGTCGACCTTGACGGTCTTCCACGGCTCCTCGCGGTAGAGGTACTGGTTCACCTCGGCGCTGATCTCCATCGCCGCCCGCAGCGCCGCCCGCAGCTCGACCTTCTCCATCAGGCCGGCCACCCGGGCCAGGCCCCCGTCGACCCTGGCGAGCAGCTCCGCGTGCGCCCCGCCCAGCTCCGCCGGGCCGGGCACGTTTGGGAGCACGCCGTCGAAGAACCTGTTGATCTGCGCCATCACCCGGTTGACGAGGTTGCCCCAGTTGGCGATCAGCTCGTCGTTGATCCGGCGGATGATGTCCGGGTCGGAGATCTCGGTGTCGTTCTGCTCCGGCAGCACGGTCGCCAGCGCGTAGCGCAGCGCGTCCGGCTGGAGCGCCTGCAGGTACTCCAGCACGCCGCGGCCGATCCCGGCCGACTTCGACGCCTTCGCCCCGCCGAACGTGACGTACTGGTTGGCCGGCACGTCGGTGGGCAGGTTCAGCCCGCCGTGGCCGATCAGCATCGCCGGCCAGATCACCGTGTGGAACGGGATGTTGTCCTTGCCGACGAAGTAGTACGCGGTGGCGTCCGGGTTCTCCCACCAGGTGCGCCAGGCCTCCGGGTCACCGGCCCTGGTCGCCGCCCACTCCTTGCTGGCCGACAGGTAGCCGATGACGGCCTCGAACCAGACGTAGATCCGCTTGCCCGGGCCGAGCTCGTCGGTCGGCCACGGCACGCCCCAGTCGAGGTCACGGGTGATCGCGCGGTCGTGCAGGCCGTCCTTGACGAACTGCACGGCCCAGTTGATCACGTGCCGCCGCCAGCCGGTGCGGGTCTCCAGCCACGACAGCAGCTCGTCTGCCAGCGCGGACAGCCGCAGGAAGTAGTGCGACGTCTCGCGCAGCTGCGGGGTCGCGCCGGTGAGCCGGCTGCGCGGGTCGACGAGCTGGTCCGCGTCGAGCATGCGGCCGCAGTTCTCGCACTGGTCGCCGCGGGCCTCCCGGTAGCCGCAGTGCGGGCAGGTGCCCAGCACGTAGCGGTCCGGCAGGAACCGCCCCGCCTGCGGGTCGTAGAACTGCGTGGTCTCGCCGACGCTGACGTAGCCGTTCTCCAGCAGCCGGGTGAACATCTCCTGGCTGACCCGGATGTGGTTGTCGGTCATCGTCGACGTGAACAGGTCGAACGAGATCCCGAGCCGGTCCCAGATCTCCAGGAAGACCGGGTGGTAGCGGTCGACGATCTCCCGCGGGGAGACGCCCTCCTCGTCGGCGCGGACGGTGATCGGGGTGCCGTGCGCGTCCGAGCCCGAGACCATCAGCACCCGGTCGCCCACCATGCGGTGGTAGCGGGCGAAGATGTCGGCGGGCAGGTAGGCGCCCGCGATGTGCCCCAGGTGCGGCGCGCCGTTGGCGTACGGCCAGGCGACCGCCACCAGGACGGGCTGCCCCGTGGGGCGGGGGCTCGCGGTCTCGGGCTGCGCAGTCACGTCATCACCGTATCGCGCGCAGGCAACCGCATTTCCCCGCCGCGGGGTCACGCGGCGGCGTCGCCCACCCCCCGCAGATCCGCGGCGTGGCGGGCGAACGCGGCGGCCAGCGCCTCCCGCCAGGGCCGCGGCGGCGGCAGCCCGGCGTCGGTCCAGCGCCGGCTGGACAGCACCGAGTAGGCCGGCCGGGCGGCCGGGCGCGGGAACTCCGCCGTGCTGATCGGGCGGACCTTGTCCGGGTCGTCGCCGAGCTCCTCCAGGATCGCCCGGGCGAAGCCGTACCAGGTGGTGTCGCCGGCGTTCGTGTAGTGGTAGACGCCCGGCGCCGCGCCGCACAGGGCCAGCTCCAGCAGCGCCCCGGCCAGGTCGGCCGACCAGGTCGGCGAGCCGCGCTGGTCGTCGACGACGGTCAGGACGTCGCGCTCGGCGGCGAGCCGCGCCATCGTCTTGACGAAGTTGGCCCCGACCGCCCCGTACACCCAGGCGGTCCGGACGACGTAGGCCGACGACGGGCACAGCGCCAGCACCGCCTGCTCGCCGGCGAGCTTGGTGCGCCCGTACGCCGACGTCGGGCCGGTCGGGTCGGCCACCTCGTACGGCTTGTCGGCGCTGCCGTCGAACACGTAGTCGGTCGAGATGTGGATCAGCGTCGCGTCGACCTCGGCGCAGGCGGCGGCGAGGTGCGCGGGCCCGGCGGCGTTGACGGCATAGGCGGCGGCCTCGTTGGCCTCGGCGCCGTCCACGTCGGTCCACGCGGCGGCGTTGATGACGGTCAGCCCGCCCTGCACCTTCGCCGGCCGGGCCTGGTCGCGGATGACCGCGCGGACCCGGGCGGGGTTGGTGATGTCACACTCCGCCCTGGTCAGCTCCGCGTGGGCGGGCAGGCGGGGATCGACGGCGAGCAGCCGAGCCAGGTCGGTGCCGACCTGCCCGCCGGCCCCGATCACGAGTACGCGCACGTCACGCAGTCTGTCAGACCAGCCAGGCGGCCAACCTGGCAGCCGCGTCAGACATGGGCCCTGGACAACCGGTCGACCACGGTGGGATCACCTCGGCCTGGGCCCGGCGCGGCGTCCGTGACGAGACAATCACGCTGCGGCCTCCGCCCGGGCCGTGGTGATCCGCGGGCGCGCAGGTCGTCTAGGCTCCGGGGGACGGCCGGCGCGAGCGGGCGGGCCAACCGCGGGCCCGCCGGGACATCGGCAACACCCAACGGAGCTGACGATCAGCGAGCGCACGGACCCCAGCGCCCGGGCCGCCGACTCCGGGCAGATCCCCGTCCAGGCCCCGGCGCCGGCCGGCATCCGCGACGACGACTCCCCCTCGGCCAGCCGGCCCGCATCCGGCGCCGGCCCGGGCCGGCTGGCCAGGCCGGCCGGGCGGGCGCTGCGGCTGGCCCGCCGGGTGCCCGCGGTGGTACTGCTGATCACGGTGCTGCACGTCGCGCTGCTGGCCAGCTACTCGGTGATCTACCCGACGTGGACCGGCTACGACGAGGCCCAGCACGTCGACATGGTCTACGGGCTGCGGCACGGCGCCGGCTGGCCCGGCCCAGGCGAGAAGATGATCTCCATCGGGGTGGCGGCGACCTCCGACGACTTCGACCGCGGCCGCTACGCCGACATGTTCCAGTCCGGCGGGAAGCGGCGCGGCTCGCCGTCGTTCGCCGAGATCACCCCGACCCCGCGGGGCGAGCGCGGCTCGTTCGCCGAGCTCGGCGGCCCCGACCCGGTCACGGACGGCCGGCTGTCGAACCAGATGGTGCAGCACCCGCCGCTGGTGTACGCGGCGGGCACGGTCCTGCTGTCCGCCCTGCCCGGCTCGGACAACTGGCCATACGACTGGCAGGTCTACGTCCTGCGGCTGTTCAACATCCTGCTGGTCACACCGCTGCCGCTGCTGGCCTGGGCGACCGCGCGCCGGCTCGGCCTGCCCGAGGTGGCGGCCCAGGGCGCGGCCGTGCTGCCGCTGGCGGTGCCCGGGTTCACCCGGGTCGGGGCGACGTTCAACAACGACGGCATCCTGATGCTCGCCACAGGCGCGCTCACGTTCGTGCTGGCCAGCGTGCTGCGTGGGGACCGGCGGATCCGCACGGCTGTCTGGGCCGGGCTGTGGCTGGCCGTCTGCCTGCTGGCCAAGGGCCTGGCGCTGCTGCTGCCGCTGATGGTCGTCGCCGCCTACCTGGTCGGCTGGTGGCGCACCCGCGGTGACCGCGACAGCACCGCCGGCCGGGCGGACGCGGCGGCCGGGACCGGGCCCGGCGCGGGCGGTGGCGGCCGGTGGCGTGGGCTGGTGCGGTCGCTGCCCTGGTGGCCGGCGACGGTCGCGGTCGGCCTCGGTGGCCTGCTCGGCGGCTGGTGGTGGGTGCGCAACGTGGTGCTCTACGGGGCGGTCCAGCCGAACGGCTGGGCGACCAACCCGCCGCGCCGCGAGGCGCTGCTGCTGCCGGACTCGTTCTTCACCTGGTTCTGGTACTTCTTCCGGACCATGATCAGTCGGTTCTGGGGCGGGCTCGGCATGTTCGAGCCGCCGCAGCTGACCGGTGTCGCGATCGTCACCGCCACCGTGGTCGTGGTCGCGCTCGGCGGCGTGGCCATGGCGAACGGGCTCCGCCCCGCGCGGCTGATCCCGGCGCAGCGGCCGGGCGGGCGGCGCTGGGCCGACCGGCTCTCGGGCGCCGCCGTCCCGGCGGTGCTGCTGCTGCCGATCGTCTTCGCCTACGTCTCGGTCGGGCAGCGCAGCTGGGCCGAGTACGAGCGCTACACCCGCGGGATCGCCGTCCAGGGCCGCTACCTCTACCTGGGCCTGGTCGGGCTCGGCGTGGTGGTCGCCGCGGGGCTGGCCCGCTCGCTCGGCCGGCGCGCCCGGTGGACCCCGCTGGTGCTCCTGGTCGGCGCGCTGCTCATGCAGGCGTTCGCGCTGCTGGCGGTCTGCAGCTACTACTGGCTCGGCCGCGGCGTCGCCTTCACCCCGCTGCGCGTCCCCGATGTGGTCAACGCGATCGCCAGGTGGGCCCCCTTCCCCGCCGGCGTCACCTGGGCGCTGCTGTCAACCACCGCCGCCCTGGCCGTCGCCGTGCTGGTCGTCGTCGCCCGCGCGGCGGTTGCCGCCGGTCCCGCGCCAGGCCCGTCGCGGCCCGCGGCGCCTCCCGCGCCGGCAGAGACCGCCGTGGCCGCGGCGCCGGCCGTCATCCCGGTGCCCACGCCCGGCGGCATCGCCGCCGCACCGGCCCCACCGGTCAGCTAGCACCGGCGCCGGCCGCGGCCGGCCGGGTCATGCCGTCGGGTCCAGGGCCAGCTGGCGCAGGTGGGACGGGGTGGCGGTGGCGCTGGCGGCGGAGGCGGTGACTCGTTCCATCTCCAGGCGGCGGGCGAGCGCGGACTCGTCGAGGTTGCGGCACAGCACCAGCGATGCGCCGCAGGCCAGCGGCACGAGGGTGGCGGCGAGGAGCCCGACGGTCGTGCCCGGCGCGGCGAGCAGGCGGTCGGCCGCGGTGAGGCCGGCGGCGTCGGCGAGCTGGCGGGCGTGCGCGAGCAGGGCGGCCTGGCCGGGTGGCGGCGGCGGGGCGGCGAACCGGTCGCCGTGCGCCGGCACCTCGGCGGCGAAGTCGAGGACGCCGGCGATCGGGTGGGCGAGCCGGGCGCCGAGCGGGCGCAGCGACAACGCGACCACCTCGTCCGCGTCGATGGCGAGCGCCTCGTCCACCCGGCTCTCGGCGGCGAACACCACCTGGACGTCCACCGGCTCGCCGCCGTCGGCCGCCGCGCCCGGCTCGATGGCGACCTCCATGCCCGCCGACCAGGCGGCGACCAGCACCACCACGGTCAGCCAGTGCGCCGGCAGGAGCACGCCGACCCGGTCGCCCGGCGCCAGGCCCAGCGTGTCGACCAGCAGGTTCGCGGTCTTGGCCACCCAGTTGTCCAGGGTGGCGGCGGACAGCTCGACTCGCTCGCCGGTCGCGTCGTCGTAGAAGGTGACCATGGGGCTCGCCGCGTCCGCCAGCAGCCGGGCGGCGAGCGCCGCCGCGACGCCGGGGAACGGCGCGTCACCGGTGGGGGTGCCGAGCGCGGCCAGCAGCCGGCCGGCGGGGACGAGGTGGGGAGCGCGGTCGGTCATCGGTCGGTCATGGGGTGCACGAGGTGTCGGCCGGGACGCCGCCGGTTCCCGGCGCCGGCGGCGGCGGGGTGGTGGCGGTCGCGCCGGTGCCGGTGGT
>JADGHD010000278.1 GCA_019689615.1 Frankia sp.
GCCCGACCCCACCCCAGCCGACGAGGCCAAGCCGGCGGGCTGAGCCAGCCAGGAGCCGCCAGCCGGCCCCGCCGGGCCACGGCCGACGACCGTGTCGGCCGAGGCGGGAGCGCGCCGTCCCGGCCCGACAGCGCCGCCGCACAGCGCCGTCGGACACCCAGCCGGCGCGGCGCGCTCCGCAACCGTCACGACATCGCCGCGGCCAGGCCGCCGCGCACGGTGACCCGCTGTCCGCCCGTGGCGAACTGCGGGCACCAATCGCGGCCGCCGTGGGTTGATCACGGCATGAGGGACAAACGGCGTTGCTTCGACGACGCCCACGGTGACGATGAAGACGCCCACGGTGACGACGACGCCGCCGCGTTGGACGCGTACTCCGCGGCGGTCGTGCGGGTGGCGAGCACGGTGTTGCCGAGCGTCGCCAGCCTGCGGGTGCGCGGGCGGCGCGGGCAGGGGGCCGGCAGCGCGAGCGTGCTGACCGCCGACGGCTTCCTGCTGACCAGCGCGCACGTCGTGGAGGGGACGGACCGGGCGGAGGCGACGTTCACCGACGGCTCGGAGGTGACGGCCGACGTGATCGGCCGGGACCCGCTGTCGGACCTGGCGGTGCTGCGGGCACGCGGCGCGGTGCCCCAGCCGGTGACCCTGGGCGACGCCAGCAGACTGCGCGTGGGCCAGCTGGTGGTCGCGCTGGGCAACCCGCTGGGGCTCGCCGGCAGCGTCACCGCGGGCATCGTCTCCGCGCTCGGCCGGTCGCTGCCCACGGCCGCCGGCCGGGTGATCGACGAGGTGATCCAGACGGACGCGGCGCTCAACCCGGGCAACAGCGGCGGGGTGCTCGCCGACAGCGGCGGGCGGATGGTCGGGGTGAACACGGCGGTCGCCGGCATCGGCCTCGGGCTCGCCGTACCGATCAACGAGACCACCCGCGGCCTGATCGCCACGCTGATGCGCCACGGCCGGGTCCGGCGGGCCTGGCTCGGCATCGCCGGGGCCGAGGCGCCGCTGCCGCCGGCGCTCGCGGCCAAGCTCGGCCGGCGCACCGGCCTGCACGTCGCGCAGGTCGTCACGGCGAGCCCGGCTGACCGGGCCGGCCTTCGCCGCGGCGACATCGTGCTCGCCGTCGACGGCGAGCTGATCGCCAGCACCACCGCCGTGCAGAAGCTGATGGTCGAACACGCGATCGGCCGCCGCCTGGAGATCACGGTGTGGCGCAACGGCGCCCTCGTCGACGTCGTCGCCGTCCCCCGGGAGCTCACCGACGCCTGAGCGTGACCCGGCCGCGCCGCGGCGGCGCACCGCCAGTGACCACCAGCGCCACGCCCTGGCGCCACCATGATCATCAGTCCGGGGCGAGCAAGTATGCTGTCGACCTGTCGAGCGCGCGGGCCCCATGCCGGCGTCCCGCTGGCCGCTGGTGCCGCGCCGGTCCGGCTCGCCCGGCGGTCCTGGGCGGGGGCCGGCATCGACCCGATCCGGATCCCGAGGAGTCGCCAGGATGTGCCAGCCAGTCCCCTGCAGGACCTGCGGAAAGATCACCTGGGCCGGCTGCGGTGACCATGTCGAGCAGGTGCGCGCCATGGTCCGGCCCGAGGACTGGTGCCCAGGGCACGACCAGAGCGGCACCCCCGCGTCCGCTCCCGCCGGCCGCTGAGGACGACGCGGCGGGGGAACGTGCCCGCGCGCCCGCGCGCGGGACCCGCGTGCGGCGCCGGCGGGTGCGCGGACGCCGTGAGCCGGCGCCGCGCACCGCGGCTGACCGTGGTCAGTGGACCGTGGCCACCCCGCGCGGGGTGAACCGCTGGCCGTTGACCTTCTCGCTGACGCCGGTGCGGTCCAGGTAGGGCGTGATCCCGCCGAGGTGGAACGGCCAGCCGGCACCGAGGATCATGCACAGGTCGACGTCGGCCGGCTCGGCGACCACGCCCTCGTCCAGCAGCAGCCTGACCTCCTGGGCCAGCGCGGCCAGCGCCGACGCGCGGACCTCCTCGGCGCTGGGCGCCAGCGGCGAGCCGGGGGCCGCGCCGTCCCCGCCGGAGCCGCGGGCCAGCGCCGCCGCCCCCTCGTCGACCACCTGCCGGCCGGACGCGTCGGTCGTGTAGAGGCTCGTCCTGCCGGCGGCGACCACCCGGGCGAGCCCCGTCGGCGCGCGGAACCGGTCGGGGTAGGACTCGTGCAGCGTCTCGGCGACGTGCAGCGCGACCGCCGGGCCGACCAGCGCCAGCAGGGTCAGCGGCGACATCGGCAGGCCCAGCGGGTCGAGCGCGGTGTCGGCCTCCTCGACCGGGGTGCCGGCCTCGATCGAGGCGAGGACCTCGCCGAGGAACCGGGTGAGCAGCCGGTTGACCACGAACGCCGGGGCGTCCTTGACCAGCACGGCGTTCTTGCCGAGCTTCTTGGCCACGGCCAGCGTGGTGGCGATCGCGGCGTCGTCCGTCCTCGCCGCCCGGACCACCTCGACCAGCGGCAGCACCGCCACCGGATTGAAGAAGTGCAGCCCGGCGACCCGCTCCGGGTGGGCGAGCCCGGACGCCATCGCGGTCACCGACAGCGCGGAGGTGTTGGTCAGCAGCAGGGCGTCCGGCCGGACGACGGCCTCCAGCTCGGCGAACACCGTCTGCTTGACCTTCAGGTCCTCGAACACCGCCTCGATCACCAGGTCGGCGTCGGCGAAGGCTTCCTTGGTCAGCGAGCCGCTGACCAGCCCCTTGTACCGGTTGGCGCGGTCGGGCGAGAGCCGGCCGCTGGCCAGCAGGTTGTCGATCTCCTGCCGGACGTAGCCGACCCCCTTGTCGAGCCGGGCCTGGTCGAGGTCGGTGAGCACCACCGGGACCTCGAGCCTGCGGGCGAACAGCAGCGCGAGCTGGCTGGCCATCAGGCCGGCGCCGACGATGCCGACCTTGGTCACCGGCCGGGCCAGCGACGGGTCCGGGCCGCCGACCGGGCGGCGGGCCCGCTTCTGGGTGAGGTCGAACGCGTAGAGGCTCGCGGCGAGCTCGTCGGAGACGGCCAGGTCCGCCAGCGCCGCCGTCTCCGCGGCGAAGCCGGTCTCCCGGTCGGCGGTCTCGGCCAGGGCCATCAGGTCGAGCGCCCGGTAGACGGCGGGAGCGGCGCCGTGCAGCCTGGCGTCCGCGATCGCCCGGCCGCGGGCCAGCGCGTCCGCCCATGGCCTGCCCCGCTCGACGACCGGGCGGTTCGCCTTCGGGTCGACCTCGCCGCGCACCACCTGGCCGACCCAGGCCAGCGCCTGCTCGAGGAAGTCCGCCGGCTCGAGCACGATGTCGGCGATGCCGAGCTCGGCGGCCTTGCGGCCGTTGATCATGCGGTTGGTGTTCAACGGGTTCTCGATCACGACCGTGACCGCCCGGCCGGCGCCGATCAGGTTCGGCAGCAGCTGGCTGCCGCCCCAGCCGGGCACCAGGCCGAGGAACACCTCCGGCAGCGCGACCGCCGACACGCCGGAGGAGATCGCCCGGTGGTCGCAGTGCAGCGCCAGCTCCAGGCCGCCGCCCATGGCTGCGCCGTTGACCAGCGCGAACGTCGGCACCTTGCGCCCGGCGAGCCGGCCTTCGCCGACCCGGCGCAGCGCGGTGTGCCCCAGCTCCCCGAACGCCGCGATCGCCGAGCGGATCTGGTCGACGCCAAGCCCGGCGATCGAGGACCGGAACGACAGGTCCGCGCCGACGCAGAAGATGAACGGCTTGCCCGTGACGGCGACCGCGGCGACCGGCGGGCTGTGCGCCTCGATCTCGTCGACGGCGGCGAGCAGGGCCCGCAGGCTGGCCGGGCCGAACGTGTTCGGCCGGGTGTGGTCGTGGCCGTTGTCCAGGGTGATCAGCGCGACCGGGCCGTCGACCCCGGGCAGCTGGATGTAACGGACGTGGGCGTGCGTGACGACCTCGTCCGGGAACTCCAGCGCGACATCCGTGCTCATGGGCGGTGGCTCCTTTTCCGTGCGGTCGGCGGGCAGTCGTCAGCCGGCGGTCCCGCCAGGGCGTTGCAGCCGGGCGGCACCGGGGTCAGGCGCCGGTGTGGTGCGGGTTCTCCCAGATGGTGGTCGCGCCCATGCCGAAGCCGACGCACATCGCGGTCAGGCCGTAGCGCACCTCGGGGTGGTCCTCGAACTGGCGGGCGAGCTGGGTCATCAGCCGCACGCCCGAGGAGGCCAGCGGGTGGCCGAACGCGATCGCGCCGCCGTACGGGTTGACCCGTGGGTCGTCGTCGTCGATCCCGAAGTGGTCGAGGAAGGCGAGCACCTGGACGGCGAAGGCCTCGTTCAGCTCGAACAGGCCGATGTCGTCGATCGTCAGCCCGGTGCGGGCGAGCGCCTTCTCCGTGGACGGGATCGGCCCGACGCCCATCACCTCGGGCGCGACGCCGGCGAAGCCGAAGCCGACCAGGGTCATCTTCCTGGTGAGCCCGAGCTCCTCGGCCACCTCGGCGGCGGCCAGGATGCAGCCGGTCGCGCCGTCGTTGATGCCGGCCGAGTTGCCGGCGGTGACCCGGCCGTGCGGGCGGAACGGCGTCCTGAGGCTCGCCAGTCCCTCCATGGTCGTGCCCGGCCGCGGCGGCTCGTCGGCGGTGACCAGGTCCCACCCGGAGTCGGTGTGCCGGGCGGCGACGGGTACCAGGTCGGGCTGGATCCTGCCGTCGGCGTAGGCCTTGGCGACCTTCTCCTGGGAGCGGACCGCGTAGGCGTCCGCCCGCTCCTTGGTGATCTTCGGGAACCGGTCGTGCAGGTTCTCCGCCGTCATGCCCATGACCAGGGCGGACGGGTCGACCAGCCGCTCGGAGACGAACCGCGGGTTGGGGTCGGCCGCCTCGCCCATCGGGTGGCGGCCCATGTGCTCGACGCCGCCGGCGATCGCGACGTCGTAGGCGCCGACGCCGATCGCGGAGGCGGTGGTGGTGACGGCGGTGACCGCGCCGGCGCACATCCGGTCGATCGCGTAGCCGGGCACGGTCTCCGGCAGGCCGGACAGGATCGCCGCGACGCGCCCGATCGTCAGGCCCTGGTCGCCGATCTGGGTGGTCGCCGCGATCGCGACGTCGTCGACCCGCTCCGGCGGCAGCGACGGGTTGCGCCGCAGGAGCTCCCGGATGACCCGGACCACCAGGTCGTCCGCGCGTGTCTCGGCGTAGACCCCCTTGGCCTTGCCGAACGGGGTACGCACTCCGTCGACGAACACGACGTCACGGATGGTGCCGCGGGCTGACTGGAACATGGGGTCCTCCCCCAACGACGAGGCGATGGCGCTGGGCTGTGTGGGCAGCGCCTCCGGGTGACGGCCGGACGGCGCACCGCCAGCCTACCGCCAAGGTTACCGATGAGTAGATAACATCCGCTACGTCGCGTCCATCCCCGGGCCAGGCCCGCGCGGCCCGGCTCAGGACCGCCCGGGGACGGCGCGCGCGGTGGCGGCCGAGGCCTCGGCTGCGGCGTCGGAGCCGGGCTGGCCGGGCCCGCCGCGCGGGCGCATGGCCAGGCCGACGGCGGCCCAGACCAGGTCGGCGACCGTCGCCAGCAGCCGGGCGACCAGGGCCAGCACGAGCGCCTGGTCGGCGGCCAGCGCCGGGGACAGCGCCAGGACCAGCACCCCCTCGCGCACGCCTGCCCCGGCGGGCAGGACGAGGACCAGGAAGCCGGCCGTCCAGGCCAGCGCGTAGGCACCGACGGCGAGCGCCAGCAGCCGCGCGCCGCCCACGTCGGGGCCGAGGTCGCGGGCGAGCAGGAAGGTGGCCAGGCCGTAGCAGGCGAAGCTCACCAGCAGCCAGCCGGCCCCGGCGAGCACGGCCCGCCAGCCCAGCGGGCCGTCCAGCGGCGGGCGGCGCAGCACCCGCAGCGCCACCCCGAGCAGCCGGTCGAGGACCGGCGGCCACAGCAGCGCGGTGACCAGCGGCACCGCGCACAGCGCCCACCAGTACCTGGCGAGCGTGTCCGGGGACACGAACGGCAGCGTGACCGCGGCGGCCAGCCCACCGCACGGCACCGCGAGCGCCAGCACGACCAGGCTCGCCGCCGCCGACTTGACCCGGGGCACCCCGAAGTCCCGGGACAGCTCCATCTGCGCCACGACGGGCCAGACGCTGCCCGGCACGTACTTGCCGATCTGGCCGACGAAGAAGATCCGGGTGGCCGCGCGGAGCGGGAGCCGTGCCCCGAACCCGCGCAGCACCGCCCGCCAGGACAGCACGGTCAGCCCGACCGCGACCACGGTGACCACAGCGGAGCCGGCGACCCCGGCGGCGCCGAGCGCCGCGAGCGAGTCGCGGACCTCTCGCCACCGGGTGACCAGGGCGAGCACCAGCAGCACCCCGGCGACCAGCAGGAACACCCGCACGGCCCAGCTGCGCGCGCTCGCCAGCCGCCGCGGCCGGCCGGGCTCGGGTGCCGGCGCTGGCTCGTCGCGCGGGGTGGACGCCGGCCCGGCCGCTGGCGGCGCATGGCCCCGGTCCCGGCCGCGCGGACGCTGGCCAAGGGCTCGGGGCGGCGTCCGGGTCGGGGCGTGGAACCGGCCGCTCATCGCCGCGACCAGGGGGCCTGGGTCAGCTGCACCGTCCCAGCCTAAGAGCGCCCCCGGTGGGCCCCGCCACCCGGGCTGTCCGCCCCCCCCCCGGGGGGGGCGGGGGGGGGGGGGGGGGGGGGGGCGGAGGGGGGGGGGGGGGCGGCGGCGGGGCGCC
>JADGHD010000279.1 GCA_019689615.1 Frankia sp.
GCTCTCGGGCGGGGCCGCCGCCGGGGGCTAGGGTGGGCGCGGGGGGGGCGCGGGCGGCGACGACCCCGAGCGCGCCGCGGCGGCGCCGCGCCGGGGATGGCCGGCCGGGCGGGCCGGCCAGGGAGCTAGCCGATGATCGTCCTCGCAGGCTGGTACGCACCGGGGGTCCTTTCTCTCGGCTGGAGACGGTGTGCGGGGGAAGGAGCGCGAGCGGGTGGATCGGACGCGGACATGCCGCAGACGCGGAATTCACTGGCGGAATGTGGGCGCTGTCGCCCGTCGCGACGACGGCACGCCCCGCCGGCGGGTCGGGCCCGGGCGGCCCGGTTGGCGCTGCCGGGCGCGCCGTGGGGCGGGTTATTCGGCTGGCCCGACGGCGCGCGGGGCAGGCGGGCCGCGGCGTCAGTGAGTGAGGACTTTGGCCAGGAAATCCCTGGCGCGTTCGGTGCGCGGGTTGGCGAAGAACTCGTCCGGCGGGGCGTCCTCGACGATCCGCCCGCCGTCCATGAATATGACCCGGTCGGCGGCCGAGCGGGCGAACCCCATCTCGTGGGTGACCACGAGCATCGTCATCCCGGAGCTCGCCAGCTCCCGCATGACGTCCAGGACCTCGTTGACCATCTCCGGGTCGAGCGCGGAGGTCGGCTCGTCGAAGAGCATCAGCTTCGGCTCCATCGCCAGCGCCCTGGCGATCGCCGCCCGCTGCTGCTGCCCGCCGGACAGCTCCGCCGGGAGCTGGTCGGCCTTGTCGCCGATGCCGACCCGCTCGAGCAGCGCGCGGGCCCGCCGCTGCGCCTCCGGCTTCGGGACGCGGCGCACCCGGCGCGGCCCGAGGGTCACGTTGTCGAGCACGGTGCGGTGGCCGAACAGGTTGAACGCCTGGAAGACCATGCCGATGTCGGCCCGGGCCCTGGCCAGCGCCCGTCCCTCCGCCGGCAGCGGGCGCCCGTCGACCAGGACCCGGCCGCTGTCCACCGGCTCCAGCCGGTTGACGCAGCGGCACAGGGTCGACTTGCCCGACCCGGACGGCCCGATGATCGCGACGACCTCGCCGCGGGCCACCGTGAGGTCGATGTCGTGCAGGACCCGCACCGAGCCGAATGACTTGGACACCTTTTCCAGCTGAAGCATGGGATGGCCGGCGCCGGCCCCGTCCGGCTCACCCGGTTTGAATAGCGATTGGCCAGAGGGGGGCGCACCTGGTGCGGGGACGGACATTACGAGTTCCTCCCGGCTGGGTGAACTGGCCCGATCAGGGCGTCGTCACGTGTCCGGCCGTGGCGAAATGGCCGGGCGCGGCGGCGCCCCCGGGCCCCGTGCCGACGCTGGCGACACCTTTTGTGGCTGACGGCGACCCTAGTTCGGCTTCATCCCAGCGGCCAGATCTTCTGACGAAGTGTTGAGGTGTCGGTGCCCGGAATTAACGTGCCGGGGTAGGAGTAGCCGCAGAGGTGCTAACTTGTCCGGCAAGGCGTGCGGCGCCCGGGCGCGCCGTGCCGCTTGCGGGACAGCGCGGTGGCGGGGGTGGCGCGGTCGGACGGGAGTTGGCCATGCGGCTTCTGATCGTGGAGGACGACGACCGCGTCGCCGCGGCGCTGGGTGGCGTGCTCCGCCGCCACGGCTTCGAGGTCGTGCGGGCGAGGACCGCCGCGAAGGCGCTGGACCTGATGTCCACCAGACCGGATCTGGTCCTGCTCGACCTCGGCCTGCCGGACCGGGACGGCTACGAGGTGTGCGGCAGGATCCGCAAGGTCTCCAACGTCCCGGTGATCATGGTGACGGCCAGGGCCGAGCTGTCGGCCCGGGTCCACGGCCTCTATCTCGGCGCGGACGACTACATCGTCAAGCCCTATGACCTGCGGGAGCTGATCGCGCGCATCCACGCCGTGGTCCGCCGGTCGCGGCTGGACCCCGCGGGGGCCGGCAGTGCCGCCGGGCCGGTGCCGGACGTGGCCGGCGTGCCCGCCCGGGAGGGCACCCCGGCGCCGGCGGCGGCGCCCCCGGTGGGGGCCGCGGCGGCGGGCGGGACCGGAGTCGGCCGGGTGGTGGCGACCAGGGGCCTGCGCATCCTGCTGGACAGCCGGCAGGTCCTCGCCGCCGACGGCCGGCAGATCGCGCTCACCCGCAAGGAGTTCGACCTGCTCGCTGAGCTGGCCAGGGCGCCGGGCGTGGTGTTCCGCCGGGAGCAGCTGATCAGCGAGGTGTGGGGCTCGACGGTGCCGTCGGCGTCGCGGACCCTGGAGGTGCACGTCGCCTCGCTGCGCTCGAAGCTCGGCGACCCGTTCGTGGTCCAGACCGTGCGCGGGGTCGGTTACCGGCTGGCGGCCCCTGGCGCGCCGGCACCCGCCGCCCCGGCCGCCGCCGGCGGTCCCCGCCAGCCGCGAACGACCTGAGCCCCGATGCGCGCGCGGCTGCTGGTGGTGCTGCTGTCGCTGATGACGGCGGTCGCGTTCGCGCTCGGGGTACCGCTGGCGCTGAACCTGGCCGAGGGCCGGCAGAACGAGATGTTCTTCGACCGCCTCGGGGACACCGCCCGCTTCGCCGGCATCGCCGCGCAGAGCCTCGGCGACAGCGGCACCCAGACCCTCACCGCGGAGCTGCGGCGCTACGACGAGGTCTACGGCATCGACGCGGCGGTGTTCGGGACCGACTCCGCGATCCGCGCGGCCTCCGACCCACAGCTCTCGGCCGACGACCCGTGGCTGGCCGAGCCGCTGGCCGCGGCGCTGCGCGGCCGCGGCGGGGAGAACCCCTCGCAGATCTGGCCATGGCAGGACCGCCCGCTGGTGGTCGCCGAGCCGGTGGTGGTCAACGGTGACGTCGTCGGCGCCGCGCTGACCGTCTCGCCGTCCGACCAGCTGCGGGCCGACGTGCTGCGCCGGTGGCTGGTGCTCGGCATCGGCGAGCTGATCGCGCTGCTGCTGTGCGTGCTGGTGGCCCAGCGGCTGACCCGCTGGGTGCTGGCGCCGGTGAACAGCCTGGACGCCGTCACGCACGCGATCGCCACCGGCCAGCTGTCCACCCGGGTCTCCGACCGGGAGGGCCCACCGGAGCTGCGCCGGCTGGCGATCTCGTTCAACCAGATGGCGGACAACGTCCAGGACGTCATCGACAAGCAGCGCGCCTTCGTCGCCGACGCCTCGCACCAGCTGCGCAACCCGCTCGCCGCGCTGCTGCTGCGGATCGAGAACATCGGCCTGGGACTGGGGCCGGAGTGGCTGGATGAGCTGGAGGAGACCCGGGCCGAGGGGCGCCGGCTCACCGAGGTCCTCGACGAGCTGCTCGCGCTCGCCCAGGCCGAACGCGCCGGCTCCCGGGCCGAGCACCTGGACGTGCCCGCCGTGGTGCGCGACCGGCTGGCGGCCTGGCGGCCGGTCGCCGACAAGCGGCGGATCGAGCTCGTCCAGACCGGAATGGTGTCCGTGCAGGGCTGGGCCGAGCAGACCGGGCTGGGCAGCGCGCTCGACGCGGTCATCGACAACGCGCTGAAGTTCTCGCCGCCGGGCACCACGGTCACCGCCGACGTGTCGCTGACCCCGGAAGGCGACGGCGTTGCGGTGGTGGTCCGCGACCAGGGGCCAGGCGTCGCCCAGGAGGAGCTGTCCGCGGTCGGCCGGCGGTTCTGGCGCAGCCCGCGCAACCAGAACGTCCAGGGCTCTGGCCTGGGCCTGTCGATCGCGACCTCGCTGCTGGCCGCGGCCGGCGGAGGGCTGTCGGTCGCGCTCGCCGAGCCGGTCGGGCTCGCGGTCACGCTGCGGGTCCGCCGGGAGCCGTTGGGCGCGGTGGGCGCCGCCGCCCCGCGCGAGCTCGCCGGCCGTGGGCAGCGCTCCACCGCCGGCACGGTCTGCTCGGCGGGCGGCACCTGAGCCGGCCGCCTCAGCCTCAGCCGGCGCCGTCGTCGGCGGTGACCGGTGGCGTGGCGGCCGGCGCGCTGGCCGGCCCGGCGGTGGCGGGCACCGGCAGCCGGGACGTCAGCAGGTGCGCGCCCAGCGCGCACCCCGCGGCGGCGAGCATCGTCGCCGCCATCAGCGCGGTGGTGACGCCGGTCAGCGAGGCGAGCGGGCCGATCACCCCGCCGATGCCGAACTGGGCGAGCCCGAGCAGGCCGGAGGCGGCGCCGGCCCGGGCACCGTGCGGCGCCAGCGCCAGCGCGGTCGTGTTCGGCATGACGACGGCGACCGAGGCGACCGTCAGCCACAGCAGCGGCAGCAGCGCGGCCAGCGGACCGTCGAGCGCCGCCACCAGCGTCATCCCGCCGGCGCCGAGCACCAGCGAGGCGAGGCCCGCCGTGGCCATCCGCCGCGACCCGAACCGGCCGACGGCCGCCATGTTCAGCCGGCCCGCGAGCACCAGCCCGCAGGCGTTGGCCGCGAACACGAGCGAGAACGCCTGCGCGGACAGCCCGTGCCCGTCCTGCAGCACGAACGGGCTCATCGAGATGTAGGTGAACAGCGTCCCGCCGACCAGGCCCACCACGGCGGCGAAGCCGAGAAACCGCCGGTCGGCCACCACCGCGGCGAGCTGGCCGGCCGTCGCCCGGATCCCGCCGGTCGTGCGCGCGGCCGGCGGCAGCGTCTCCGGCACGCCGGCGACGGCCGCGGCCAGCAGCACGCACCCGATGGCGGCCAGCGCCACGAACAGCCCGCGCCACGAGGTGACCTGCATCAGCTGGCCGCCGAGCAGCGGCGCGACGACCGGGGCCACGCTCAGCACCAGGATCAGCGCCGAGAACGCCCGGGCCGCGGCGTCGGTGTCCAGCCGGTCGCGCACCACCGCACGGGCGATCGCCATGCCGGCGCCGCCGGCCACGCCCTGGACGAGGCGCAGCGCCACCAGCGCGGCCATGCTCGGCGCCGCCGCGCACGCGAGCGCGAGCACCGTCCAGGCGGCCACCCCGGCCAGCAGCGGCCGGCGCCGGCCGAACCGGTCGCTGACCGGGCCCCAGAGCAGCTGCCCGGCCGCGAGCCCGACCATGCAGGCGGTCATCGTCAGCTGGGCGGCCGACTCGGTGGCGTCGAGGTCGGCGGCCAGCTCCGGCAGCGCCGGCAGGTAGAGGTCCATCGACAGCGGGCCGAACGCGGACAGCGCGCCGAGCAGGAGCAGCAGGCCGGTCGGCACCCGGCGATCGTCGCCCACCCGACCAGCGTGGCACGCCGGCGCCACCGGGCGCCCGGTCCTGCCGCCTGCCGGGAAGCCGGCCGCCCCGCTCACCCAGCGGCGCGCCGCAGCACGACGTCGAACTCGACCGAGTACCAGAACTGGTCCGGCCCGACGCCGGCCGGCCGGTCGGGGCTGCCCGGCTCGTGCCGGGCGAACTCGCGGACCAGCGACGGCTTCACCCCGAACACCGCGTCGCTGTCGAGGTAGCGGCTGGCCGCGTCGAACACGTGCGTGGTCAGCTGGCGGTAGCCGGGCGCGCGGACCGTCATGTGCAGGTGCGCCGGCCGCCAGGGGTGCCGGCCGAGCAGCGCGAGCAGCTGGAGGCGCACCTCGGCGGCGAACGCGTGCAGGTGGCGGACCAGGGCGCTGACCACCTCGCGCAGGCGGGCGTCCGGCGCGGCGGCCAGGCTCGCGACGGCCGCGTCGGTCAGCGAGGCGGCGGTGGCGCGCCCGGCAGTCGTGGTCACGTCGCCCGCTCCGGCGCCGGCGGGACGAAAATGGCCTGGGCCTCGACCGAGCGGAAGACGTCGTTCGCCATCGGCTGGCGCAGCTCCTCGGCCAGGTGGCCGAGGAGGCCGGCGCAGCGGGCCAGCAGGACGACCCCGCGGGCCAGCTCCAGCGGGATGCCGATGTCGGCCAGGGCGGCCCCGCAGGCGCCAGCGCCGTTGAGCGGCAGCGCCCGGCCGAGGACGGTGGGCGCGACCCGGCCGACCGCCTCGAACAGCGCGAGGTGCGGCCCGTACTGGCCTTCCTCCCGGGCGATCCGGATGATCACCGGCGTCCTCGGGTCGCCCTTCTTGTGCAGGTGGTGGCCGAGGCCGGGGACGAAGCCGCCGGCCGCGCGCCGGGCCCGTACGGCCGCGGCGGCCAGCGCGTCCCAGCCGGCGTCGTCGTCCGGGAGGCTGCCGCCGTCGGCGTGGGCCGCGTCGAGGGCCTCGCGCAGGAAGCGGGCGGTGTCCTCGGTGACGCCGAGGAACCGGGAGCCGCCGCCGAGCAGGCCCGCGGCCAGCGCCCCCTGGATGGCCTCCGGCGCGGACAGGTAGGTGAGCCGGGCGGCGATGGCGGTCGGGGTGAAGCCGTGGTCGGCGAGCGCGACCAGCACGGTCTCGAAGACCCGGGACTGGCCGGGGGTCGGCGCGCGCAGCGTGACCAGCTCGTAGGCGAGGTCGGCGAAGCTGACCCGGCCGAGCAGCGCGCCGGCGAGGTCGCGGCCGAACAGCGAGATGGTCTCGACGGTGGAGACCCCGAGCGAGGTCGGGTATCCCCCGGTCCCAGCCCTGCCGGTGGCGCTGGCCCCGTTGCTGCTGTTGCCCATCTGTCGCGACACCGTTCCCTTCGGCTCGGGTGGGGCTGGGTGGTTGCCGGCGGCGCCGCTCACCCGGAGGCGGCCGTGGCCGACGCGGCGCTCCTGGCCGGCAGGCCGAGCCAGGCGCGGATCTCCTCGCCGTGCGCGCCCAGGGCCGGCGGGGGGAGCTCGTGGCCGTTCAGATATTAAAATCA
>JADGHD010000280.1 GCA_019689615.1 Frankia sp.
TGGGTGGGGCTGGTGAAGCTGGCGGTCGGGCGGGACCGGCCGGCGGACGTCGAGCCGCTCGGCTCGGCCTTCGGGTTCGCCTACCCGTCCGGGCACGCGCTCGGCGTGCTCGTCGCCGCCGGCGCCGGGGCGCTGGTGGTACGTGGCTGGACCGGGCGGGCGCCCGGCTGGCGGTACTGGCTGCCGGCCGGGGCCGCGGTGGGGTTGTGCGGCCTGTCCCGGATCGCGCTCGGCGTCCATTACCCGTCGGACGTCGTCGGCGGGTACCTGCTGGGCGGTGCCTGGGTGCTCGGCGTGACGCTGGCCGCCAGCCGGCTTGCCCGGCCGCCCCGGGTGACCAGGGCGGACAGCGCGCGCACCGGAACGCGGGCCAGCGCCGACGCCCGATGACGACGATGGCCGGACGACGACGGTCGCCCGACGACGAGCACGGATGAAAAGACCAGCCGACCGCGTCCGCCGGCCGGCTGGCGCTCACCATCTCCTGGCGGTTCATCTCTTAGCGGTATGGGCTCCACCGCCGGGTGCGGTCTTTGTCGCGCAGGCTGGCCAAGCGGACCCGGAACTGCTCCGCCACCGTCGGGCTGCTGCCCAGAATCGGCAGGATGCTGGTAACCAGCTTCAGTTCCCGGACGGCCCGCAGGACCGGGTAACCGTCCCAGCGGGTGATGTCAAAGCCATAGGTGGCGGCCAGGTCGGCCTGCATCTGCCGGGGAAAACCGAACCGTTCGACGCCGACGGCCACCGGGATGAGATCCCATTCGGCCGGGCCGACGCACGTCGAATCGAAGTCGCAGATGACGACGTTGCCCGCCGGCGTGCGGATCAGGTTGCCGAGGTGGGCGTCCCCGTGCACCACCACGGTGCCCAGTTGGTAGCGGACGCCCGCCAGCGCCTCCGCCACATCGGCGGCCAGGTTCTCCAGGAACGCCCGGTCGGCGTCGGGTAACGCCTCCGCGTCTGCCAGCCGGCGGCGGACGTCGTCCAGCGGGTCCCAGGGTGGCAGCGGCGGCTGGGGCGGTGGGAGCCGGTGCAGCCGGCGCAGCACCCGGCCCAGGTCGACGCAGGTCACCGGGCCACCGGTGCCGGCGTCGGTCCACAGCGTGGCCACCCACCTGCTGGCCCGCACCGGGGCCGGCACCCCGGGCAGCAGCCGGACGGCCGGCACCCCCTCCTCCGCGAGCCAGCGGGCTACCTGGACCACCTTGGGCACCCGGTGGGTCATCGCGTCCGACGTGGCGATCCGGGCCACCGCGCCGGCCCGGGGCAGTCGGTACACCGCGTTGACCGTCAGCTTGATCGGGATGGCGTCGGTGTCGTCCACGCCGGCCGCGGCGCAGATCTCGGCCAGCCCGCGCCGGGTGGCCTCGGCCGTGAACCGCCCGCCGCCCCGCGGGCCGACCGAGCCGCCCGCCTCGTCGACAGCCTGCCGCCGCGCCGCGCCAGCAGCGTCCGTCAGGTCCCCGCGCAGCGGCTCCACGCTCGACTGCTCCCGGCCGTCGTCGCCGGGTAATCTCCCGCGCACGGCCGGCGGGTCAGGCGCATGCCAAACCCGAACCGTCGTGGCCAGTAGTACACGCCGAACCGGGCGCCGGGTCGACCGCCGCCGCCCCGAACCCCGGCACGAGCCCAGAGCTACGCGGGGGCGGCAGCGGCTGGCCAGCCGGGCTCATGCGGGCCGTGGCGACGGCGCCCGCCGCGCGGCTCCTGGGGCTGGCCACGGCCGCGGCACAGGCGGCGACTCCGCCCGCGGCCAGGGCGGCCGGCGTGCCCGACCCCGCCTGCGCCATCGGGTCGGTGACCGGGCCGCCAGCCGGGCGCTGCTCGCTCGCCGACCGCTGCCATTCGCGGACCAGCGCGGCCAGCTCACGCACCTCGCTGACCTCGCCGTGCTGCTGCGTGGCCGCCAGCAGCTGGTCAGCCCGGCTGGAGACCGACGCGACGGTCCGGCCCCAGGAGATCTGGATCGCCTCCGTCGCCAGCGCGCAGACCCGCTCGAGCTCCAGCCGCCCAGCGCGGGCCAGCGCGAGCGCCAGGTCGAGCCGGATGACCGAGCGGAAGCCCGGGGCGTTCATCCCGTCGAGCCGGGGCAGCGCGAGCTCGGCGTGCTCCTGCGCCGCCTGCGGCCGGTTGAGCAGGCAGAACGCCGTCGTCGCGTTGTAGGGGACCTCGACCGGGTGGAACTCGTCGAAGCTCGGGCCCGGCCGGCCCCAGTGGTCCGGCGGGATCTCGTCGGCGAGGTCGTAGGCGTGGTCGAGCGCCCTGGCTGCCCCGCCGACGTCGCCGAGCGCGGCCAGCGCCCTGGCCTCCTGGCAGACCAGGCGGGCGCGCACCGGGCCGCTGCGCACGTGGCGCTGGCCGTTGCGGGCCAGCCGCAGCGCCTCGTCCGGCCGGCCGTCGTAGAACTCGGTGACCGCGCCGATCTCGCGGGCCGAGCCGCACAGCGGGCCGTCGCCGGTGGCGAGCCCGGCCAGGTATGCCTGGCTGGCCAGCGCCCGGGCGCCGGCGACGTCACCGTTCTTGAACGCGGCGTCCGCGCGCACGACGGCGACCCGGCCGGCGACCAGACGCAGCCGGCGCCACTGGCTGTCGGACACCCGCCGGCGGGCGAGCCGCTCCAGGCCACGGCCCAGCCGGGCCGTCTGGGCGAGGATGTGCGCCGGTGGGATGACTTCGTGCGCGGCCAGGGCCTCGCCGAGGATCCCCTCGGCGCGGTCCAGGGCCAGCTGGACCGGGCTGGCGGCCAGCATGTCGGACACCTCCATGATCTTGCCCTGCATGAGCAGTGCGCCAACCACCGCCGCTCCGGCGTACCGGTGGAACTGGCGGCGGTCGGCCCTCGCCCGCAGGGTGCTTCCCCCGAAGCCATCGTCCGCGCCAGCGGCCGGGCCGCCAGCCGTCGGCGTGGTCTCTCCCGTGGTCTCCATGCAGGTGCAGACGCCTTTGCATGGATCAGCGGCCGGCGGCACCGGATCCACTGGCCCGGTCGGGCCAGCCGGGCCGCCGTCCGCCAGCGCGGCCTGGTTCGCCGGTCCCTCGGGGCGAGCCGGCCGCGCGGCCCCGGCGGAATCGGCGGCGCCGGTGCCCTGGGTGGCGGGGTCGGTGCCGGTCGGGCTGAGCCAGCCCGCGATGTCCCGTGGCCGGTCCGGGCGCTGCGCGGCCAGCCCCGGGTAGTCCTGCGGGCGGTCATCTGGCGAACGACGGGCAAAGGGGACCACGGCCGCACCCGGGATATCCGAGGCGCCGTCCCGGGACCCGTGTGCTGGTCCGCCGACAAATGGCATTGTTTGTCCTCCTTCGGGCCCCGGCCGCTCACGGCCAACCGGGACCTTATGGACCAAGATCCCTACAACTCCAGGACTTTGGTCCCGGCGAGAGCGTAGATCGATGGAATTGGGGGCCGGCCGTCCCAAGAGACCGGGACACGTGAGGACCACACGTATTGACGCGCCGCCGCTCACTCAAAGTGACGGCCGGCAGCCGACTGCCGCTGGACTGCGGCTTACGGCGGGCATGATACGAACCCGCCGAAAGGGACGAATTCGGACGACGTCGTACAGGAACTCGCTAACTTGACGACGCCCAGCCGGAACCAGCGCCCGTTGTGGGTACTCATGGTAATCGTCGCGCGGTGGCGAGAACGTGATGAGAAAGGCGGTGTCACGGACGCGCGGACAGTGGCCTGACGGTGTGCCCGCGCCCAGCCAGCCCCGCCGCCGGCACGGCCCAGGCCATCGCCCGCCCTCCGGACAGGCCGTCGGTGGACGGCCGGCCGACCTCGGTTCACCGGTTCGGCCACCCGCGGCCGCGCGCCGTCCGTCTGGCGGCAGGAGGGCTACTGGCAACCGGACAGGTCGGTAGCCTCGGGGCATGTCGAGCCGCCCCCGTGACGCCGGCCCGCCCGCAGGAAGAGCCGACGCGGCGGCGGCACCAGAGGGCAGCCCCGGATCAGCGGTCACCAGCCAGGCCGCAGCCGCCGAGCAGAGCGGTTCCGTGATGGCCCGGCTGCTGGCCGCCGGGCCGACCCGGGTGATGGGGGTCATCAACGTCACCCCGGACTCGTTCTCCGACGGCGGCACCTACGCCGACCAGACCGACGCCGTCCGGGCCGGGCTGCGGATGGTCGCCGAGGGGGCGGACATCGTCGACGTCGGCGGCGAGTCGACCAGGCCCGGGGCCCTGCGGGTGGACGCCGCCGAGGAGCGCCGGCGGGTGCTGCCGGTGGTCGCGGAGCTCGCCGCGGCGGGCGTGGCGGTCAGCATCGACACCACCAGGGCCAGCGTCGCGGAGGCGGCGCTCGACGCCGGCGCGGTGCTGGTCAACGACGTGTCGTCGGCGGCCGACCCCGACCTGCTCGCCCTGGTGGCCGAGCGCGGCGCGCACTACGTGCTCATGCACGCCAGAGGCGCGAGCGCGGACATGGCCAAGCGCTCCTTCTACGGGGACGTGGTCGCCGACGTCATCGCGGAGCTGTCCAGCCGGATGGCGGTTGTCCTCGACGCCGGGATCCCGGCCGAACGAGTGATCATCGACCCCGGGATCGGGTTCGCCAAGCGGTTCGAGCACAACTGGACGCTGCTCGCCCACCTGGACGCGTTCACCGTCTTCAGGCGCCCGCTGCTGGTCGGGACCTCGCGCAAGTCGTTCCTCGGCGCCACGCTCGCCGGGCCGGACGGCACCCCCCGGCCGGTGGACGAGCGCGAGGACGCCACCCAGGCGACCACGACCATGCTCGCTGACCGCGGGGTGTGGGCCGTGCGGGTGCACGCCGTGCGCCCGGCGGTGGACGCGGTCCGCGTGGTCACCGCCTGGCACCGGGCCGCCGCCAGCTGGTCCTGACCGGTACGGTGTCCGCCGTGCCCGGCGCCCGCCGGGCACCGCCGCATCCTGTCCCACGCGCCGCTCGGGCCGGTCCCGGCCGGTCCCGCTGGCCGTCGCCACTGCCGGAACCACCGGGCCAACGGAACGAGGACGCGCCGGCCGGCGTTGACGTCCGAGGCGAGGGCGGTCGCGCCCGGGTGCGGTCTCGCCGGCCCGGCGGGACGGCCACCAGGGCACGCCCGCCCCAGTAGCGCCGCCGGCCAGCCGACGCCGTGCCCGCCCCAGCCCACGCCGTGCCGGGGCCTGGCCGAGGCGGCGTGGGCTGGGGCGGCGAGTGTGGCCGGAGCAGGACGATGACGAACCCGGAGGGCGACGCACCCGATGACCACAGCAACGACGGCGGACCGGATCACCCTGACCGGCCTGCGGGTGCGCGGCCGGCATGGCGTGCTACCCGCCGAGCGGGAACTCGGCCAGGAGTTCGTCGTCGACGTCACGCTCTGGCTCGACACCGCGCCCGCCGCGGCCGCCGACGACGTCACCCTGACCGTGCACTACGGCGAGCTGGCGGAGGCGCTGGCCGCGGTGGTCGCCGGGGAGCCGGTGGACCTGCTGGAGACGCTGGCGGAGCGGCTCGCCGCGGTGTGCCTGGCCGACAAGCGGGTCGAGCGCGCCGAGGTCACCGTGCACAAGCCGGCGGCGCCGATCCCGCTGGCCTTCGACGACGTCGCCGTGACCATCGTCCGGGAGCGCCGATGAGCGGGCGGGAGGAGACGCGGCCGGCGGCCCCGGCGGGCCAGGAGCAGGGGCACGCGGTGCTCGCGCTCGGCTCCAACCTCGGCGACCGGGCGGCCACGCTGCGCTCGGCGACCGCACTGCTGGACAAGCTGCTGGGCGTGCTCGCCGCCTCCCCGGTGTACGAGACCGTGCCGGTGGGCGGCCCGCCGCAGGACGACTACCTCAACGCCGTGCTGCTGGTGCGGCCCGCGCCGCCGCGGGAGCTGCTGGCGGCGGCCCGCGAAGCCGAGGCCGCGGCCGACCGGGTCAGGACCGTGCGCTGGGGGCCGCGCACGCTCGACGTGGACGTCATCGCCTGCGGCGCGCTGACCAGCGACGACCCGGAGATCCTTGTCCCGCACCCGCGGGCGCACCTGCGGGCGTTCGTCTGCGTGCCCTGGCTCGACGTGGACCCGGACGCCTGGCTGCCCGGGCACGGCCGGCTCGCCGACCTGGTCGCCGGGCTCGAGGCCGCCGGGGAGACCGCCGGCCTGCGCCGGACCGACGTGGACCTGCGGGGCCTCGGCGGATGAGACCGACGCGGGCGCGCGACCTGGTCATCGCCGGGGTGTTCGCGGCCGTCGCGTGCTATCTGCTGATCAACTGGGGCTACCGGTCGTTGCCCCGGCTGCCGCGGACCGCGCCGCTGTCGGTGGCCGTGATCGCGCTGCTGGAGCTGCAGACAGCGAGCATCACCCGCCGCCGGATGCTCGGCCGGCCGGGCACCCGCCCGATCATGGCGATCACCGTGGCGCGGCTGGCCGCCCTGGCGAAGGCCAGCTCGCTGGCGGGCGCGGCGCTGGCCGGCGCCTGGGCCGCCCTGCTCAGCTACACGGCGCCGCGGACCGACGAGTTCGCCACCGCCACGTCCGACCTGATCACGTCCGGCCTTGGGCTGGCATCCGCCGGGTTCCTGATCGTCGCCGCGCTGCTGCTGGAACGGGTCTGCCGGGTCCCCCGGCGCTGAGGGGCGGGCCGGGCGAGCCGACGCTGACGTAACGGCAGACAACTCCGGGGAACCTCGGGCCGCCCACGGCCAGCCCTGTCTCTTAAACACATA
>JADGHD010000281.1 GCA_019689615.1 Frankia sp.
GGTGGACGCGGTCGTCCCTGGTCGAGGTGGTGAGCAGCGTTGGCGGGTAGGGGCGGCCGGGGCGGACGTTCTGGTAGGGGGAGTACTCCTTGAGGAACGCCCAGTCGGCCGGGTCGTCGGGGTCGCCGTATTCGGCGATCCACGAGGCGCCGGCCAGGAGCTGGTGGTATCGGCGCATGTCGAGCAGCGGGACCGAGCAGACGATGGCGGCGAACAGTTCCGGGTAGCGGGTCAGCATCACGCCCATCAGCAGGCCGCCGTTGGAGCCGCCCTCGATTCCTAGCTGGTGAGGGGTCGTGATCCCGCGGGCGACCAGGTCCCTGGCCACGGCGGCGAAGTCCTCGTAGGCGCGCGTCCGGTGCTGGCGGCGGGCCGCCTGGTGCCAGCGTGGGCCGTACTCGCCGCCACCGCGGATGTTGGCGACGACGTAGGTCCCGCCGCGGGCAAGCCAGGCGCGGCCGACGGTGCCGCTGTAGCCAGGGGTTAGCGAGACCTCGAAGCCGCCGTAGCCGTACAGCAGCGTCGGGCCGGGTTCGCCGGTGCCGACGACGAAGTAGGGGACGCGGGTGCCGTCGTCGGACACGGCGAAGTACTGGCGGACGGTCAGGCCGTCGGCCGGGAAGAACGCGGGCGCCTGCTTGAGGACCTCCGGCTGGGCGCCGACCTCGCCGCGGTACAGGGTCGCCGGCTGGGTGTAGCCGCTGGCCTGGAGGAAGTACTCGTCGTCGACGTCGGGGTTGGTGTCGCAGATGTAGGCCGCTGTGGCGTCCGGGAGGCCGGCCAGCGGAGCCCTGGTCCAGCCGTTCGGTGTCGGTGTGAGAACGGTGAGCTCGCTGTTGACGTCCCGCAGTGTGGCGACGACCAGGTGGTCGCGGGTCCAGACGTGGTAGTCGAGCGAGGTGTGCTCGTCCGGCGCGAACAGGACCTCGAGCTCCCGCCGGCCGGCGAGGAAGGCGTCGAAGTCGGCCGCGAGCAGCGCGCCCGCGGGATAGACGTTCTCGCCGACGGCCCACTCCGACCGGGTGGTGATCAGCAGCCACTCCCGGTGGACCGAGGTGTCCGCGTCGTCCGGGACGTCGATGCGGACCAGGCCGGCCGGGGTGCGCAGGTACTTCTCGCCGCGGTAGAAGTCGATGCTCCGGTAGACGAAGTCGCGCTCGAAGCCCGCGGTCGGGTCGTGGTAGGCGCTGACCGAGACGTCGTCCGGCTCGCCCTCGAACACCGTGATCGCGTCCTCGAGTGGCGTGCCGCGTCGCCACTCCTTGATCACGCGCGGGTAGCCGGACGTGGTCAGGGAGCCCCCGCCGAAGTCGGTGCCGACGTAGATCCGGTCCTTGTCGATCCAGTTGGCCGTGCTCTTGGCCTCGGGCACGAAGAAGCCGTCGGCCACGAACGACCTGGTCTCCAGGTCGAACTCGCGGACGACGGAGGCGTCCGCACCGCCGCGGGACAGCTCGATCAGGGCCAGCCGGTAGTCGGGCCGCAGCACCCGCGCGCCGCCCCACACCCAGTTCTCGCCCTCGCGCTCGGCCAGCGCGTCGAGGTCGAGCAGGACCTCCCAGTCGGGGCTGGCGCCGCGGTAGGACGCCAGCGTCGTGCGCCGCCACAGGCCGCGTGGATGGGCCGCGTCCCGCCAGAAGTTGTAGAGGTACTCGCCCCTCCTGGTCGGGTAGGGGATCCGGTCGTCAGCGTCGAGCACCTCGCGGATCTCCGCGCGCAGCGCGGCGAACCTGGCGGACTGGGTCAGCTCGGCGAACGTCTCCGCGTTGCGCTCCCGCACCCAGGCGAGGGCGGCATCCCCGGCGATGTCCTCGAGCCAACGGTACGGATCATCGTTGGCCATCCCTCAAGTCTGCCTGACAACGGCGTCATGCCCGACACGTCCAGGAGGAGAGCGGCGGCCCGGCGGCGGCACCCCAGTCAGGGCCGTCGCCGGACCTTTCCCGTCGATCTTCGGCCACGCACCGGTCGCGATCCGCGAAAGCGGCCTCAGACGAACAGGTCCTGGGCGATGTACTCGCCCTGGCGGACCCCGCGCGGGACGGCGAACAGGGCCGACCCGATGTGGCGGATGTACTCGTTCAGTGGGTCACGGGCAAGCGCGTTCTGGAGGTCGATGAACTGCTTCGGGCTGCGCTGGAACGAGATGAAGAACAGCCCGCCCGAGATCTGGCCGAGCGCGTTGTTGCCCTCGACATAGTTGTAGCCCCGGCGCAGGATGCGCTGACCGCCGTTGAAGTCGGGGTGGGCGAGGCGGATGTGCGACTCCGCCGGGATCGCCGGCTCCCCGGTCGCTGTGGAGACGGCTCTGAAGTCGGGCTCGGTGAACTCGGTCCCGCCCGACAGCGGCGCCCCCTCGCCCTTGTCCCGGCCAATGATCGCCTCCTGCTCCGAGAGCGGGGCGCGGTCCCACGACTCGATGAGCATCTGGATCTTGCGGGTGACGAGGTACGTGCCGCCCGCGAACCACTCCTGGCCTTCTCCGTCCGACCAGACGTGCCTGGCCAGATCCTCCGTGTCGTCGGCTTTGATGTTGCGGGTGCCGTCCTTGAAACCCATGAGGTTGCGCGGCGTCGCCTGGTCCCGGGTCGTCGACGAGGTGCGGCCGTAGCCGAGCTGTGCCCAGCGGATCTGCGCGCGGCCGAACCCGATGCGCGACAGGTTGCGGACGGCGTGCACCGCCACCTGCGGGTCGTTCGCGCACGCCTGGACGCACAGGTCGCCGCCGCTGATCGCGTCGTCGAGCAGCTCCAGCGCGAACGACGGCAGCGGCTGGAACAGCGCGGGGCGCCCGCTCTCCAGCCCGAGCCGGTCCGGGTCGAACAGGCCAGGGCCGAGGCCGAACGTGACCGTGAGGCCGTTGGGTCCGAGGTTGAGCGCCTCGCCGGTGTCCTCGGGCGGGGCGAGCGGCGAGCCGCCCACCGCCCCGGTCTCGCCGATCTCGCGGCCCTGCACGAGGTGACGCGCCGCCTCGGTCCAGTCCTGCAGCAGGGTCCGCAGATCGTCGCGGGTGGCGTCCGCGGTCAGGTCGTAGGCGGCGAAGTAGAGGTGTCGCTGGACCGGCGTCGTGATGCCGGCCTGATGCTCCCCTTCGAACGGGTACGTCGCCTGCTCGTCGGCCGCGGTCGATGAGGACGCGTCCCCGTCCCGGACGGCGAGCGCCAATCCGGCGCCGCCGAGGGCTGCTCCACCGGCGGCGGCGCCACCGAGGAGCAGCCCACGACGCGTCACTCTGGTCACGACAGTCCCAGGACCTGCGCCGTCAGCCGGGAAAGGGGCTCGGAGAGCGCGTTGAGCTGCGCGCCGAGCGCGTTCCTCTCCTCCTGGCTCACCGTGTCGTACGAGACGAACCCGGCCTCGTAGCTGCCGTACTTGCCCAGCAAGGTCTTCATGGCACCGAACTCCTCGTCCAGCGTGGCGACCAGGTCGGCACCGCCGTCCTTGCCCGCCGCGATGTCACGGACATTGAGGTAGGCCACCTCGGCGCCCTCGACGTTGGCGTAGAAGTCGTAGAGGTCGGTGTGGGAGAACTCGTCCTCCTCGCCGGGCAGCTTGCCGTCGGGCGCGGCCACCTCGTCGAGCAGGCCGATCGCGCCGTTGGTGATGTCGCCGATCTCGAGTGTGAAGTCGTCGGAGTGGACCTTGTCGTAGAGCGCCTGCACGTCCGCGACGAGCTGGTCGGCCAGGGTGACGCGCTGCTCGGGGGTGAGCGGCGTGGTGATCGGGTCGCCCGGGTAGTTCTTCGCGGCCTCCTCGATCCACAGGTCGGCCTCGATGCGGTGGAAGCCGGTCCACTCCAGGCCTTCGGCGTCCGCGCCCGGCTTGCGGTAGTCGATCTTCGGGTCGAGGTCGCCGAACTGCTCGGCGGTCGGCTCGATGCGTTCGTAGTTGATGCGCGTGGTTGGGTACAGCTTCCTGGCCAGCTCGTCGTCGCCGGCCTTGTAGGCGTTGGTGAACTCGATGACGTTGGTGACGAGCTCGGCGACCTGGGTCTTCGTGTACGCGGTGTAGTTGGTGACCGCGGTCGCGAACGCCTCCTCGTCGTCGACGGAGACCTTCACCGCCTCACCCGTGACGGTGAACGGGGCCTCGCCGACGCCGTCGCCGACCATGCCCGGCTTGCAGACCGTGTAGTAGGAGCCCGGCTGGGCGACGAACGTCAGCGTGCGGGAGGTGCCGGGGGCGATGTTCTCGACCTCGCCGATGATGCGCAGCCTGTCCTCGCCGAGCAGGTAGAACTCGGTCACCTGGTTGCCGTCGTTCTTCACCTCGAACGTGAGCGTGCCGCTCTCGGCGGTGTTGGTCGCGACCGCACAGCCGTCCGCGGTGCTGGTGACCGCGATGGCCGTGGCCGAGTCATCCGCGTTGTTCTTGACGCAGGCCGCAAGGGCGATCGTTGCCAGCGCAAGACCCAGGGCCTTCTTCATGCTGCTCCTTGTGTCGTGGGCAGGGGCGCGACCGCGCGGGGCCGGTTCTTGTGGTGGCGGTAGAAGTAGGTGGTCATCACGGCGACCAGGTAGATCGCCCAGGCGATCACCTCGAGCTTGGTCATCTCGGGCGCGAAGCCAACGGTGCCCTTGAGGAGCACGCCGATCCAGCCCGTCGGGGAGATCACGTCACCTACCCGGAAGGCCCAGGCGTCCGCGCCGTACCAGCTCGCGACGAAGTCGGACGCCCCCTCGGGCGCGGCTTCGAACGGGCCGGGCAGGAACCGTGCCTCCTGCAGGTCATGGATGCCGTAGGCGAGCACGCCGGCCGCGACGATGATCAGCAGGAAGCTGGTCCAGGTGAAGAAGGTCGCGAGGTTGATGCTCACCATGCCTCGGTGGATCGCCCAGCCGAGCGCCACCGCGGTGAGCAGCCCGAGCACGGCTCCCAGCCACGTGGTGTGCGAGTCGCTCGACTCGACCGCGCTCCACAGGAACAGCGCGGTCTCGATCCCCTCGCGAGCCACGGAGATGAAGCCGATGAAGACCAGCGCCCAGGCGCTCTTCTCCAGTGCCGTGTCGACACTGGCCTGCAGCTCCTTCTTCAGGCTGCGGGCGGTCTTCTGCATCCAGAAGACCATCCAGGTCACCATCGCCACGGCCAGGATCGACAGGCTGCCGCCGATGAGCTCCTGGGCCTCGAACGTGAGCCCGTAGGTACCGAAGGTGAGGAGCGCGCCGATGCCGAGGAAGAGCAGGACCGCTCCGCCAACACCGATCCAGATGCGAGCGACCACGTCGTCGCGTCCGATCTTGCGGACGTAGGCAAGGAGGATGCCGACGACCAGCGCGGCCTCCAGGCCCTCGCGCAGTCCGATCAGGAACGTGGCCAGCACCTGTGCGCTCCGTCACTTCGGTCCGTCATCTTAGGTAAGCATAACTTGATCTTAAGGTCGCCTTACTTTATACCCTCTTGTCGTCCGTGTCATGACGACCAGGGCAGGACGGCACCCACGAGCTGGCCGAACGAACCGAGGAGGAGCGACCGCCGGGGCGTGGCGGGCGGCCGGGACCCGGCCGTGCGTGGCGTGTCGGCGGCACCGGTTGCGCCAGGACCTCGTCGACCTGCCGCGTCCCGCCGATGACGGCGGCTTGCGGGGGAGGGTTACCATCGGCGTCATGGCGGGCGTCCTCTTGCTGCTGCACAGCGACCGCGTCACGGACCTCGGTCGGCTCGCCAGCGGCGCCTGTCGTCGGTAGATCCTCATCCGCGGCGGCGCGGCCGCCCGCGCGCCGCGTGATCCGTCACCAGCAACTCGCCGCCCGTGCCAGGGCACCGCGTGCCGCCGGGCTGCTGCGCGTCTGCTGATCCGCCCGTCCTGATCTGCCGGCGTTAGCCGTGCTGTCACCGGGGCCGCCTGATCGCTTTTTCTCGATTTCTTCAATCGACAAAGGGATAAAGGTCGTCCGACTGTCGTCGCCTGCCTGACCCGCGCCCGGCCTGCCCCAGCCGGGCACCGCCCACCGCGCGCGCCCGCGCGCCCGTAACCGCTGGAGCCTGACGTGCCGCTTGTTCACCCCGCCCTGCTCGGGTTGCCCGTGCCCAACCTCGTCGGCCTCGCCGCGCCCGACCGCACCACGACGGCGCCGCCGGCCCGTGGCCATGACGGCGTCCGCGGGCCGCTCGCTGGGCTGGTCGACGTGCTGCCCACGGCGCTCGCCGAACGCGTGCTGCGGGACGATGGGGACACGCTGGACCTGCCCACCCTGGCTGAGCTGGCCCGCCGGCTCGCCGCGGCGGACGGGACCTGGCGGCCGGTCGTGCGGCTGGACCCGCGGCGGCGCTGGTACACCCGGCTGTTGCTGACCGGCGTCGTCGAGGTCTGGCTGATCAGCTGGCTGCCGGGGCAGCACACCGAGGTCCACGACCACGGCGGGGCGCTCGGCGCGCTCGCGGTCGCCGAGGGCGAGGTCGACGAGGACGTCCACGTCTCAAGGGCGGGCGCCTGGGCAGCGGGCCGGACGCGCCGGCACCGGCAGGGCGACGTCGTCCAGTTCCCCGTCGAGCACGTCCACCAGGTCCTCAACCGCGGTACGGCGCCCGCCGTCACCGTGCACGCCTACTCGCCGCCGGAGCTCCCGTTGCGCTACGTGCCACCGTCCGCCCCCGCCACCGCCGCCATCTCCGGGCCCGGCGCGCCCGGCACGGGCTCGCTG
>JADGHD010000282.1 GCA_019689615.1 Frankia sp.
GGCGTGCTGTCAGGCGCGGGGATGGGCCTGCTCGAAGGCCGCGCGCAGGCGTTCCGGGGTCACGTGGGTGTAGATCTGCGTGGTCGCCATGCTGGCGTGGCCGAGCAGCTCCTGGACCGAGCGCAGGTCGGCGCCGCCGTCGAGCAGGTGGGTGGCCGCGGCGTGGCGCAGGCCGTGCGGGGTGACGCCGGCAGGGCCCCCGGTCGCGGCGAGCCGGGCGGCCAGGATCCGGCGCACGGTCCGCGGGTCCAGCCGGCGACCGCGGATGCCCAGCAGCAGGGCCCTGTCGGAGGCCGGGGTCGCCAGCACCGGCCGGCCGGACTCCAGCCAGGCGGTGAGCGCCCGGGCGGCCGGGATGCCGTAGGGGACGGCGCGCGGCCGGTCGCCCTTGCCGAGGACCCGCAGCAGCCGGCGCTCGGCGTCGACGTCGGTCAGGTCGAGCCCGCACAGCTCGAACACCCGCGCGCCGGTCGCGTACAGCAGCTCGAGGACCGCGTCGTCGCGCAGCCGCGCGGCGGCGGCCACGGCCGGGTCACCGGCCCGGCCACGCCGGGAGGGCTGGCCGTCGCCGCCGTCGCCGGCTCCCCTGCCACCGGCGGCGGCCGGCGCCGGCGGGCCGGAGAGCAGCGCCCGGGCCTGCTCGGCGGTAAGCACCCGGGGCAGCCGCCGCGGCGCGCGCACCCCGGCGAGCCGGATCGCCACATCGTTCGGCAGGTGCCCGCGCCGGGCAGCGAAGGCGCAGAACACCCGGGCCACCGACGCGCGGCGGGCGAGCGTCGCCGGGGCGGCCCCGGCGGCCCGCTGCCCGGCGAGCCAGCTCCGCAGCACGGTCAGGTCGAGATCGGCCAGCTCCGCGCGGCCGGTGCGGGCGGCGTGCGCCCGCAGCCCGGCGAGGTCCGCCTGGTAGGCACGCACGGTCCGGGGCGAGCGGTTCAGCTCGGCCACCAGGTAGTCGACGAACGCCGCCAGCGCGCTGTCCCAGCCGCCCGGCGGGGCGCCACCGGCGGGCTTCCCGGTCAGGGCTGCGCCGGCGCGGCGCGTTCCCAGCTCCCCCATGGCGGTACTTCACCCAAATTCCGGATGCGGCGCCAGCCCGACACGCCCCGCAGGCGGCCGGGGAGGGCGGACGGACTGGCATCCCTGTGGATGGCCTGGCGCTTTCCACAGGATCCCGGTTGGCCCGCGCCACCCGGCCTGCCTGCCCGAACCTGATCGCGCCGACGGCGTCCGCCGCGGCGGCGCCGGGACCAGCACGAACCCGGTCGCCGGGAGGAGTGCCCGGCCAGGCGGCCGGCGGGAGGGGGATGCCGGATGCGGGCCAAGGACGTGCTGGGCAGGTTCGGCGAGGAGCTGGCCGCCGGCCATCTCGCCGCGGCCGGCGTCGAGATCCTCGACCGCAACTGGCGCTGCCGATACGGCGAGATCGACATCGTCGCCCTCGACCGGGGCACGCTGGTCTTCTGCGAGGTGAAGACCAGGTCGGGCGACCAGTTCGGCACCCCAGCCGCCGCGGTCACCCCGCGCAAGGCCGCCCGGCTGCGCCACCTGGCCGCCCGCTGGCTCGCCGAGCACCCGGGGCGGCGCGGCCCGGTGCGGTTCGACGTGCTGGCGGTGCGCCGTGATCCGAGCGGCGGCGAGGCGGTCCGGGTCGAGCACCGGCGAGGGGCGTTCTGATGGCGCTCGCCCGCGCGCTCGCGGTCGCGGTGGTCGGCGTCACGGGGCACCTGGTCGAGGTGGAGGCCGACCTGGGCACGGGCCTGCCGGGCCTGACCATCATCGGGCTGCCGGACGCCGCGCTGCAGGAGTCGCGTGACCGGATCCGCGCCGCGGTCACCAACTCCGGCCAGCCCTGGCCGGACCGGCGGATCACGCTCGGCCTCTTCCCCGCCACGCTGCCCAAGTCCGGCAGCGCCTTCGACCTGGCGATGGCGCTGGCGGTGCTGGCGGCCGACGGCCAGGTGCCGGCCGGGGAGCTGCGGACCCGGGTGCTGATCGGCGAGCTGGCGCTCGACGGGCGGGTCCGGCCGGTGCGCGGTGTGCTGCCGGCGGTGCTGGCCGCGCAGGCCGCCGGGGTGGAGCGGGTGGTGGTCCCCGCCGGCAACGCCGCCGAGGCGCTGCTCGTCCCGGGCACGGTGATCGAGCCGGTGGCGGACCTGCGTGGCGCCATCGGCCTGGTGCGCGGGCTCCAGCCGCCCGGCCCGGTGCCGGCACCGGCTGGCGGAGGGCAGGCCGACGAGGGCCCGGCGGCGCCGGACCTCGCCGAGGTCGCCGGGCAGAGCGTCGGCCGGCTCGCGGTCGAGGTCGCCGCTGCCGGCGGGCACCACCTGTACCTGCAGGGGCCACCGGGCAGCGGGAAGACCATGCTGGCGGAGCGGCTGCCCGGCGTGCTGCCCGACCTCGACCCGGCCGCCGCGCTGGAGGTGACCGCGATCCACTCGGTCGCCGGCCTGCTCCCGGCCGGCGCCCCGCTGGTGCGCCGGCCGCCCTACCGCAGCCCGCACCACAGCGCGACCGCGGCGGCGCTGATCGGCGCCGGCTCGGCGACGATCCGCCCGGGCCTGGCCTGCCAGGCCCACCGGGGCGCCCTGTTCCTGGACGAGGCTCCGGAGTTCTCACGGACCGCGCTGGACGCGCTGCGCCAGCCGTTGGAGAGCGGCGTCGTCGAGATCTCCAGGGCCAGGATGACCACCCGGTTCCCGGCGCGCTTCCAGCTCGTGCTCGCGGCCAACCCGTGCCCGTGTGCCCGGGCCAGGGCCGGCGGCGTGACCTGCGAGTGCCCGAGCGCGGTCCGGCGGCGCTACCTCGGCCGGCTGTCCGGGCCGCTGCTCGACCGGATCGACATCCAGCTCGAGCTGTCCACGCCGACCCGGGCCGAGCTGCGCGCGGACCTGGGGCAGGCCGACTCGTCCGCGCGGGTCGCCGCCCGGGTGGCGGATGCGCGGACGGCGATGGCCGCCCGGCTGGCCGGGACGCCGTGGCGGACGAACGCCGAGGTCCCCGGAGCCACCCTGCGGCACGCCTGGAAGCCGGCGGCGAAGGCCAGCCGGGCGGCCGACCGCGCCTACGAGGCGGGCCACCTCACCGCGCGCGGGCTCGACCGGGTGCTGCGGGTCGCCTGGACGCTGGCCGACCTGGCGGGTCTGCCCAGCCCGACCGAGCACCAGGTCAACCAGGCGCTCAGCCTGCGCATCCCGGTGTGGGCACGGTGACCGGCCCGCCGCGGCCGGCTGACGGCGCGCCAGACGGCGGCGGGGCGGGCAGCGCCCGCGGCGGCGGCCACGGCAGCGCGCCGGCCGCGGAGAGCCCGCAGCGGCTGGCCCGGGCGGCGCTGTCCCATCTGGTTGGCTACGGCAACGCGCGGCTGACGGCGGCGATCCGGGAGCACGGGCCGGTGGAGGCGTGGGCGCGGATCCGGGCGGAGCACACCGACATCGACCCCCGCCGCGACCTCGACCGGCTGGCCGCGGTGGGCGGGCGGCTGCTGTGCCCGGGCGACCCGGAGTGGCCGGTGGGCCTCGCGGCGCTCGACCGGACGGCCGGGCCCGGCGAGCGGGAGCTGGCCGCCCCGCTGGCGCTCTGGGTCCGCGGCGCGGCGGACCTGGCCGGCCTGACGGTTCGGGCGGTCGCGATCGTGGGCAGCCGCGCGGCCACCGGCTACGGGCTGCGGGTGGCCGGCGAGCTGGGCCTCGAGCTGGCGGAGCTGGGCTGGACGGTCGTGTCCGGCGCGGCGTTCGGGATCGACGCGGCGGCGCACCGGGGCGCGCTGGCCGCCGCCGGACCGACCGTGGCGGTGCTCGCCGGTGGGGTCGACGTGCCCTACCCGGCGGCGCACGCTGGGCTGCTCGAGGAGATCCTGGGCAGCGGGCTGCTGGTCAGCGAGGTGCCGCCGGGCGCGCCGCCGCTGCGCCGCCGGTTCCTCGTCCGCAACCGGATCATCGCGGCGCTCGCGCGCGGCACCGTGCTGGTCGAGGCGGGCATCCGCAGCGGAGCGCTCAGCACCGCCCGGCACGCGCGCCGGCTCGGGCGCGGGCTGATGGCCGTTCCCGGCCCGGTCACCAGCGCGATGTCTGCGGGCTGCCACCGGCTGCTGCGGGACCACCGGGAGGAGTGCGCGCTCGTCACCAACGCCCGCGACGTCGAGGAGGAGATCGGCCCGGTCGGCCTGCCCGCCGATACGGCTGGGCCGGCCCGGCCGCGCGACGACCTGCCGGCCATGGTGCGGGCGCTGCTGGAGGCGATACCGGCGCGCGGGACCGTCGGCGCCGCCGTGCTGGCGCGCCGGGTCGGCGTCGGCGTGCCCGACGTGCTGGCGATGCTGGGACCGCTGGCGGTCGAGGGGCTCGTGGAGATCCGCCCCGACGGCTACCGGCTGACCCCGCTCGGCCGCGGGCCCACCGGCAACCGAACTCGCGGTGGCCGCCCTGACGGCCCGGCCACCCGGCCGGCGCGCGACGACGACAGCCTGTTCCCCACCCTCCAGGATGAGGCGTGACCAGGACCAGCCCGGGACGCGCCGGCTCGGCGCCGGCCGGGCCCGGCTGGTCAGAGCTCGGCCTTGGTCAGCTCCTCGACGTTGACGTCCTTGAACGTCACCACCCGCACGTTCTTCACGAAACGGGCAGGCCGGAACATGTCCCATACCCAGGCATCGCGCAGGGTGAGCTCGAAGAAGACCTCGCCATCCGTCGTGTTCCGAATATCGATCTTGTACTCGTTGGCGAGGTAGAAGCGGCGCTCGGTTTCGATCACATAGGAGAAGAGCCCGACGACGTCCCGGTACTCGCGATAGAGCTGCAGCTCCATCTCGGTCTCGTACTTCTCGAGATCCTCGGCGCTCATGCGGTCTCCGTCAGGCCCTGCCGGCCGGCCATTGCCACGGTCTCCTCCAGCCGCACCGATCGTTCGTCCCCACCCTGCGCGACCAGGGACTGGATATTGGCATACGAAAGGCGGTGCTCCTCGCACGGCCCGTGTCTCGCCAGTGCCGCGGCGTGCGCCGCGGTCACGTACCCCTTGTGCTGCGCGAAATCGTACTCTCCGTGGCGCTCGTGCAGCCGGCACATGATCCGGTCCCGGGTCACCTTGGCGATGACGGACGCCGCCGCGACACAGCCGGCGACCCGGTCGCCCTTCTTCACCGCCAGTGACGGCGCGCCGAGTCCTGGGACCGGGAACCCGTCGGTGAGCACGTACCCGGGCCGGACCGACAGCCGCGCGACGGCCCGGCGCATCCCGGCGACGTTCATGACGTGCAGGCCGTACCGGTCGATGTCGCGCGCCGGGATGACCACCACCGACCAGGTGAGCGCCGCGGCCAGGACATCGTCGTACACGCGTTCTCTGACCCGCTCGGTCAGCAGCTTCGAGTCGGCCAGCTCGCCGAGCCGCCCGACCCGCCGATGGTCGAGCACCACGGCGGCCACGACCAGGGGGCCGGCGCAGGCGCCCCGCCCGGCCTCGTCGACCCCGGCGACCGGGCCGAGACCGCGCCGGGCGAGCGCGCGCTCGTACCCGAACAGGCCGCTGTCCCGGCGGATGACCGCGGGGGGCCTCATCGCGAACGTTGCCACCATCGCCTCGTCCGTCCATCTGCCCACCGACCGCCGCGCCGGGCACCGGGGGCACCGGCCGCGAGCCCGAGCGCGGCCGCCAGCGGCAGCGACATCGGCGCGCCGACGAGCGGGTCCCCGTCCGCCGCCGCCCGCTCCCCGCCCGGCGCCGGCACGTCGTCGAACGTGTCCGGCGAGGTCAGGAAGCCGAACCTGCTCAGCGGCCACACCCGGACGAACGCCCGGCCAACCACCGAATCCTCGGGGATGGTCCCGTTGTACCGCGAGTCGGCGGAGGCACTGCGGTGATCACCCATCACCCACAGCTGCCCCTCCGGCACCGTCACCGGGTCGAATGGCTGGCTGTCGTTCTCGTAGACGTACGGCTCGTCCAGGGGCTCGCCGTTGACGACCACCCGGCCGGCGTGGTCGCAGCAACTGACCGTGTCGCCGCCGACCCCGATGACCCGCTTGATGAAGTCCTTGTCGCTGGGCGCACCGAGGCCGAGCAGGTTCTGGATGCCCCGGATGAACTTGCTGAACCCGTTGGTCGGCTCCTGGACCAGCCCTTCGGCGTGCTCGAAACCGGTCCCCTCGCCGTTGAAGACCACGATGTCGCCGCGGTGGATGTCCCGGAAGTGGTAGACGACCTTGTTCACCAGAACCCGGTCGTTGATGAGCAGGGTCCGCTCCATCGACTCCGACGGGATCCAGAACGCCTGTACCAGCAACGCCTTGATGAGCAGGGCGAGGACGAACGCGATCAGCACCAGGACGGGCAGCTCGCGCAGGAAGGAGCCCTTGCTGTTGGCGCGGCGCCGGCCCCTGCCGGACGACCGGCGCCCGGTCGTCGTCCACCGGCCGGCCGGCCGGCTCCCGCCGACGGCTGGCTCGGTACCGGCCCGGCCGCCGGCTGACCCGCCGGCGGCGCGGTCGCCGGCTGACGTGCTCGCGGCGCGGTCGCCGACGGGCGGCCCGGCCGCGCCGGGCTGGCGGTCGGGTCCGGGCACGGAGGTGGCGCCGGGCAGACCCGGATCGTGGGCGCGCAGCTCGCCGGCCCGGCGCTGGCCCGAGGCGGGCGTCGCCTCGGGCC
>JADGHD010000283.1 GCA_019689615.1 Frankia sp.
AGCCCGCCCCCCGCTCGCCGACGCCGACGCCCGGCCTGGCGACGGCGGCCGGCTGGCCGGCCGGATGGGCGAGCTCCCCCCGCCCGGGCCAGGCTGGCAGAACCAGCGCCGCCGCGGGATCCGCGCCGCCGCCCGCCGGCCCGACCCCGGCGGTGCCGCCGGGGTCGGCAGCCCCACCGTGGACCAGCCGCAGGCCCCCGGCCGGGTGGGCGGCCGGCTGGCCTGGCTCGGCCGTGACCACCTGCCGGTCCCGCGGGGCTGGCCGGGACCGATCATGACTGGACACTGACGCCGCTCCGTCCTCTCCCGGTGCGGCCGGGCGCGCTACCCGCGCCCGGCCGGCTCATCGAACACCCCGATCGTCCTCGCCGCGCCGGCCGTGCCCGCACCGGAGGGCCGGCCCGCCGCCTGGCCGCCCGCTGGGCCGGCCGGCCCGGAGCCGGCCAGCGCGGAGCGGGTGGCCAGCGGGGCGAACGGCACGACCGTGCGCGGCTCCGCGCGGGCGTGCCGGTCGAACAGCACCGCCCGGTTGCCGGCGGTGCTGGCCACGACCGTGCGGTGGCCGGCGAGCGCGAACAGGTCGGTGCCCGGCACGCCCACCGACACCCAGGCGGCGACATCGTCGCGGTGGCCGGGCCCGAGGTCGTCCAGCAGCCGGGACGGGCCGCGCCACCAGCCGAGCAGGTGCACCCGCACCGCCGGGCCGCGGCGGGTGAGCAGCCGGAAGTCGTCCAGGCCGGTGCGCCGGCCCGGGCCGGCCGCGCTCGGCCCCTCCAGCGCCGCGCGCCCCGCGTCGGCCGCGAAGAGCACCACCAGCCGGGTCGGGAACACCCCGCCCGGCTGGCCGGCCAGGCCGGCCTCCTCCCGCCGGGTGACGTCGCTGGCCGCGTCGGCGATCACGGCGGCCAGGCCGGTCAGCGCGGTCGCCGTCACCGCGCCGGCGTGCCCGGCCGCCCGCAGCGCCGCCGCCAGCTCGTCGACCGCCGCCAGCGCCTCCGGGCTCGCCGCGACCAGGTCGACCCGCAGCCCGCCGGGGGGCAGCTGCGCGGCCACGCTGCGCACCGCCGCCTGCAGCACCCCGGTCGCCTCGCGCCGCAGCGGGCCCAGGACCGCGAAGTTGCGGCCCGGCTGCGGCCACAGCCGCACCCCGACCGCGGGCGGGGACAGATCGAGCGGCACGCCGACGAGCGCGAGCGGGTCGGCGCCGCCCGGCAGGCCCGCCGCCCCCGCCTCGGCCAGCTCGTCGAGCGGGGCGGCCGTCGGGTCGTCCGGCTGCGTGCCGGCCGTCCCGGCGGCGTCGAGAGCGGCCGGGGCCGGCGCGCCGCGCAGCGCCAGGAACGCCGGGTTGTCGTCGAGGACGGCGGGCGCGTGGCCGACGAACACCCGGGGCGGGCGCGGCGGGTGGCCGCGGCGCGCCGCCGCGGCCGCAAGCCCTGCCCGCAGCCCGCCGACCGTCTCCGGGTCCGGCAGGGCGACCTGGACCTGCTCGTTGCCGGCCGGGTGGCCGTTGCGCCGGTTCACGATCGCCTGGCCGACGCCGGCCAGCGCCCCCGCCGCCTCGTTCGCGGTCGACAGCAGCACCCGGGACTCGCTGATCGAGGTGCGCAGCGCGACCCGCAGCGCGAACTGCCCGAAGATCGACCCCCGCTTGCCCGCGGTCGCGTCCAGCGCGTCGATGCCGGACAGCGTCTGGCTGGCCAGCAGCAGGTGGATCCCGTAGGCCCGGCCCTGGCGGGCCAGCGTCTCCAGGTGGGCGACCGCCTCCCGGGCGACGGTGTCCAGCGGGGACAGCATCACCTGGAACTCGTCGATGACCACCAGGATGCGCGGCCACGGCCCGCCGCCGGGGCGCGCGGCCCGCAGGGCCCGCAGGTCACGGGCGCCGGCGGCGCGCATCGCCACCGCCCGGCGGGCCATCTCGGCCCGCACGTGCCGCAGCACCGCCACGCCGAACTCCCGGTCGCTGTCCATGCCGACCGTCTCGGCGTGTGGCAGGAAGAACGGGTCGTGCGGGCGCGGGCCGAACTGGGCGAACTCCAGGCCCTCCTTGAAGTCCAGCAGGTGCAGCCGCAGCTGGTCCGGCCCGTACCGGGCGGCCAGCCCGTAGATCACCGCCAGCAGCAGGGTCGACTTGCCCGCGCCGGCCTGCCCGCCGACCAGGCCGTGCACGGTGTCGTCGTCGAAGGTCAGCGCGCACGGCCCGTCCGGCCCGAACGCGACCGGCACCGTGAGCCCCCCGGCGCTGTCGTGCTCCCAGAGCCGGTCGGGCAGCAGCGCGCCGAGGCCGGGGGAGCGCGCGGCGTCGGTCGCGGCCGCCGCGACGCTGGCCGCCACCGCGGCGACCAGCTCGGCCGGCGGCGGCTGGTCGAGCAGGCAGTCCAGCCCGGGCGCGAGCGAGCAGCGCCACCGACCGCCGCCGCCCGCGCCCGGCCCGGCCGCCCAGTCCGCCTGGCCGTCGTCGGTGTCGTTCACCGCGGTCAGCGCCACCTCGCCGGGCAGCGGGCCGGCGGGCGCCCGGCCGGTGGGCGGGGCGTCGGGGTCCACCGGCTCGGTCACCGCGACCACGTGCACCCCGCAGGCCGGGCCCTGCGCGGCCAGCCCCAGCAGCGCCTTGGCCGACTCCTCCGGCAGCGACGGCCAGGCCAGCAGGACCAGCAGCCGCCACGGCTCGGCCCGCGGCAGCCCGGCGTCCTCGCGTTCCCGCAGGGTGGCGAACGACCCGCCGAGCCGGTCGACGGTGATCCGCCCGACGTGGGCGGACAGGTCGGCCAGCGTCGCCTCCAGCTGGGCGCGGGTGGTCAGGGTCGGCCCGACCACCCCGGCGGCGCGCAGCGGCGCGAAGCCGGCGAGCCCCGCGCCGAGCTCGACGGGGTCGTAGACGCTGACCTCGACGCGGCCGGGCGGCGCGGCGGCGAGGATCCGGGTGAGCAGCCCGCGGACCAGGTCGACCGCCTCGTGGCGGCGGGCGGCCGGCGCGGTCACCCGCAGGTTCCCGGCGTCCAGCAGCGGCAGCGCCAGCGGCACCACGCCGGCCGGGGCGTCCGGGACGAGCACCCGCCCGGCGCGCCACAGCCCCGGGTGGAACCGCCGCCGCCCGGAGCCGGCGGGCGCGCCGGCGGCCGTGACCTGCGCCCAGGCACGGGCCCCCCCGCCGGCGCCGGCCAGCCCCGGGGCCTGGGAGTGCACGAGGTCCGTGGCCGCCGGAAGCCCCGCCGGCGCCGCCTGCGCCTGGCCGGGCGGCTGGCCTGCCGGGGTGGTGGGGGGCGCGCTCTCCAGCCGGTCGGCGTGCTCGTCGAGCCGGTCCGCGAGGGCGAGCGCGGCGGCGAGCGTTGACTGGATGGAGGCCGCGAGGACGCGGGCCCGCCGGCTGCCAGACACGCAGACCTCCCGCGACCAGCCCCGCGGCGCGCCGACGCCGCCGGATGACGATGGTGACGCGGCGCCGGTGCTGGTCGGACGGGCGCCGACCGCTCGGCACCAACGTCAACCCATCACGCTAGCCAGGAAGCGCCGACAGGCACGACGTTTTCCGCAACTGCGTGGCAGCGACGCCGTCCCGGACGTTACCGGACTGCGCCGGGCGGTGACCTACCGGCCACACCCGTCCGCCGTGTCCGGGCCACACCGGGTCGACACCGCGGACGGGTGTGGCCCGCGGCAGCGCCCGGCCGGCGCCGGGGCGGCGGTGCGCGTCGGTCCGGTAGCCGACAGCGGCAATGCGCCGGCCCCTTCCCCGCGGCGGCGGAGGGCCTGGCAGGGTGGGGCGCACGGAACGTGGGCGTGCGGACGATGCCCGGGCGACGGGCGTGAGGAGGCGGGCGTGGACGAGGCGAGCGGCCGGCTGGTCGACGGCGCGGCGCCGCCCGCCCGACCGCCCGCGCCGGCCGACGCGTCCGGCACGGTGGGTGCCAGCGGCGGCGGCCCGCGCGCGGATGGGCAGCGGCCGCTGGCGGTCATCGACGTGGACGGGGTGGTCGCCGACGTCCGCCACCGGCTGCGCTACCTGCGCCAGCGCCCCGGCAACTGGGAGGCGTTCTTCGCCGCGGCGGCGGACGACCCGCCGCTGCCGGTCGGGGTGGCGCTGGTGCGCGACCTGGCCGCCGAGCACGACATCGTCTGGCTGACCGGCCGGCCGCAGCGCTGGCGCGCCGACACCCGCCGCTGGCTCGCCGCGCACGGCCTGCCCGCGGGCACCCTGCGGATGCGCCCGGACGACGACCGCCGGCCCGCCCGCGTGTTCAAGCGCGCCGAGCTGCGCCGGCTGGGCGCCACCCGCCGGGTCGCGGTGGTCGTCGACGACGACCCGGCCGTGATCGCCCTGCTGGAGCGGGACGGCTGGCCGGTGCTGCGGGCCGACTGGCTGCCCTACGAGGACACCCTCGGCAACGCGCAGGAGGTCGAGGGCCGCACCTGACCACGGCCGGCATCGGCCGGGCCAGCGGGCCGTGCCCGGCCGGTCAGCCCGTCGTCCTGGCCACCGCCTCCACCATCGCCGCCGTGATCGTCGCGATGTCCTCGCTGGAGGTGACGAACGGCGGCATGGTGTAGACGAGGCGGCCGAACGGGCGGACCCACACCCCGAGGTCGACGAGCAGCGGCTGGATGACCGCCATGTCCACCGGCTCGCGGGTCTCGATCACGCCGACCGCGCCGATCGTGCGGACCTCGGCGACGCCCGGCAGGCCGGCGGCGGGGGCGAGGCCGGCGGCCAGCTCCGCCTCGATCCGGCGCACCGCCGCCTGCCAGGGGGAGGACAGCAGCAGCTCGACGCTGGCGTTCGCGACCGCGGCCGCCAGCGGGTTGGCCATGAACGTCGGCCCGTGCATGAACGCGCCGGCGGGGGAGGCGCACACCCCGTCGGCGACCTCGTCGGTGCACAGCGTCGCGGCCATGGTCAGGTAGCCGCCGGTCAGCGCCTTGCCGACGCACATGATGTCCGGGCTGACCCCGGCGTGGCCGCAGCCGAACAGCTGCCCGGTCCGGCCGAACCCGGTGGCGATCTCGTCGGCGATCAGCAGCGCCTCGTGCTCGTCGCACAGCTGGCGCAGCCGGGCCAGGAACGCGGGCGCGTAGGCGCGCATCGCGCCGGCGCCCTGCAGCACCGGCTCGACGATGACGGCGGCGACCTCGTGCGCGTGCTCGGCCAGCAGCCGGGCGACCGGCGCGACGTCGGCTTCGGTGCACTCGTCGGTGAAGCCGCAGGCCGGCGCCGGGGCGAACAGGTGGCGGGGGAGCAGGCCGGTGAACAGGTGGTGCATCCCGGTGTCCGGGTCGCAGACCGCCATCGCGCCGGAGGTGTCGCCGTGGTAGCCGCGGCGGATGGTCAGCAGCCGGGTGCGGCCCGGCCGGCCGCGCCCGATCTGGTACTGCAGCGCCATCTTGATGGCGACCTCGACCGACACCGAGCCGGAGTCGCAGAAGAAGACCCTGCTCAGCGGCGCCGGGGTGACCCGGACCAGGGTCTCGGCCAGCCGGACCGCCGGCTCGTGGGTCAGCCCACCGAACATGACGTGGGCCATGGTGTCGATCTGGGCGTGCGCGGCGGCGTCGAGGACCGGGTGGCGGTAGCCGTGGATCGCCGCCCACCATGACGACATCCCGTCGATGACCTCCCGCCCGTCGGCGAGGGTGAGCCGCACCCCGGACGCCGAGGCCACCGGGAACAGCGGTGCGCCCGCCGCGGCGTCACCCACCGGGGCGTACGGGTGCCACAGCACCGCCCGGTCCCGCTCCACCAGCCGCGCCGCCGCCACCGCCGCATCGGCGGGCGCCGTGGTCGCCGGGGCATCCGGGGCGGCGGCCCGCGGTTCGTCGATCCGCTGCACGGCCCCACTCTGCCCGATCGCCGGCCGGGGCCGTCCGGCCGAGCGACCGGGAGCACGTTGTGCCCACAAGATAGTCAACACTGTTGACGCCGCCCGGGCGGCGCGTGACGATCACGAGCCTGGCCATGTGCCCGTGACCCGGGGGCCGCGGAGCGCGCTCGGTCGAGCCGCGGCCGCCCCCGCACCCACGGGCGACGACGCCACGCGAGTGCGCGGCGCGGCACACCATGTGGACGCGCTGTGATCTCTCATCCCGGGACCGCGCCGTCGCGGCGCGGTCCCGGTCGGCCGGGGCGGGACGGGTACCCCCGGCGGGTGTGGCCAGGTCGGCGCAGGTCCGGGCGGGCGAGCGGGCTCGCGACCGGCGTAAGCCGAATTTCGGGGCCGAATTCGCTACCCAGTGTGACGGATGTCGGACATCGGCGAAGTAGTTGCGGATACCCGACCCGTGTTCGTACTCTTTGTTTTCGCAGATGTACTGTGCGTAGCAGAATTTCGGGGGTGTCAGTACCCGGGCCTCCTGCCCGCCCCCGTGGAACGGACCAGGAAGGCCGATGTCCCATGGCCCCAGCCGACGAACCTCCCCCCACCTGGCTCCGCCGGTTGGGCGCTGCCGTACGGCCGCCGTGGTGGGGGAGAAGGCGACGGGCCGCGCGCGGGTACAGCGCGGTCCTCGCCGACGGCTGGGTGACCGACACCCCGCCCGCCGGGCTGCGGACCGCCGCCTGGCGCCCCAGGCCGGCGGACACCGACAGCACAGCGCCCCCAGCCGGTCACCTCGACGCCGCCGCCCGCCCGGGAGCCCAGCCCTGGCC
>JADGHD010000284.1 GCA_019689615.1 Frankia sp.
CGCCCACCACCCCGCCGACCAGCCCGACGAGCAGCGCGATCGCGACCAGCCCCGGCCAGCGCCGACGCAGCTGGGCGCGGGCGACCATGAGGACCGCGCCGAGCACCGGCGTGTTCAGGGCCGCCAGCCCCGGAACCGGCAACGGCACGGGTCAGCCCTCGCCGGGCTCGCCGGCGGCCGCCGCGTGCGCCGCGGTGGCGGCCAGCGTCGCCGGGGCGGGCTGCTTCGCCGACGGGGCCAGGGTCGACGGGCCCGTCGGGACCACGCCGATCACCCGCACGCCCTGGCCGGGCGCGGTCTCGAACCGGATCGAGCCGCCGATCGCCCCGATCCGGTCGCGCATGTTCGTCAGGCCGTGGCCGGCCGGCCGCGCCGGGTCGAACCCGGGGCCGTCGTCCGCGACCGTGAACTCCAACGCGTTCTTCCGTTCCACCAGCTCGATCCGCACCTGGGCGCCCGGCGCGTGCTTCGCCGCGTTCTGCAGCGCCTCCAGGCAGCAGAAATACACCGCGGCCTCGATGTCCGGCCCATGGCGGCCGATGTCGTCCGCGACCACGGTCACGCCGAGCGGCGAACGTGCTCCGGCGGCCCGCAGCGCCTCGGTCAGCCCGCCGGAGCGCAGCAGCGGCGGGTAGATCCCGTGGGCCAGGTTGCGCACCTCGGCGATCGCGGCGTTCACCTGCTCGGCCATCTCGCCGATCAGCTCCTCCGCCGCCTCGGGTTCCTCCCTGACCAGGTCGCGCACCAGCCGCAGGCCGACGGCGAGCGAGACCAGCTGCTGCTGGGCGCCGTCGTGCAGGTCGCGCTCGATCCGGCGGCGCTCGGCGTCGGCGGCGGCGACCAGCCGGGCGCGGGAGACCCGCAGCTCCTCGTTGGCCTGCCGGACGTCGTCGAGCGCCTCCCGCAGGTTGGCGTCGAGCTGGTGGTTGTGCAGCACCGTGCCCAGGCGGGTGCCGATCTCGGCGAGCAGCCGGTCCTCGGCCTCGGCGAACCGGGGCGCGTCCGGCGGGCGCTCGACGACGAGCAGGCCGAGCAGGTCACCGCCGGCCCTGGCGGGCACGACCCGCACCTCGACCCCCTCCGGGGCCCACTCCAGCCGCGGCACCCACAGCGACAGCCAGCCCGGCCCGGCGACCCGGGTGCGGGCGAGCGCCTCCAGGTCGGACGGCGTGAGCTGCAGCCAGCTGCCCGGCCGCGCCCGGCCGAGCCCGCCGACGGCGCGACCGGAAGCGCTCCCCTCGCCACCGGCGGCCGCCGCGGTGGCGGGCTGCGCATCACCGGCGCCGCTGTCCTGGTCGCCGAGCGGGTGGCTCGGCGGCGGCTCGGGCAGCACGACCGCGGCCACCATCCGGCCGGCGCCGCCCGTCCAGATCTCGACCCGGCGCAGTGCCAGGTCCCGCCGCAGCGTGTCGGCCAGCCGGGTCAGCGACTCGGTCAGCGGGTTGCCCCGGCTGACCTGCTCGGAGAACGCCCGCAGCGCCTCGTCGGCGGCGTAGCGCGACCCGCGCAGCGCCCGCCGCACCGCCCGGCGGCCGGGCAGCCTGATCGCCACGATCAGCAGGGCGGCGGCCGCGGCGGCGGCGAGCACCGGCCCGAGGAAGTTGTCGGCGTCGCGGTCGGGCATCCGGCCGAGCGCCAGCACCGCGGCGACCAGCGCGCCGACCGCGACCACCGCGAAGGTGGCCACGTCGGCGCTGACCAGCAGCACCTGCTCGGCGCGGCGGCGCACGGCCGCTGACGAGCCGGCGGCGGCCCCGGCGGCGAGCAGCACGGCGGCGGCGATCCCCGGCACCCACCAGGAGGGGTAGTCGGCGCCGAACAGGCGCAGCGCGGCGCACACCGCGGCCACGCCGACGGCGGCGAGCGCGGCGGCGGCCAGCAGCGCCCCGCGCGGCCGGGGCGCCAGGAAGGCGCGCGGCGGTGGGGATGGCGGGGAGGTCATCCGCCGCCGTCCACGATCTGGCCGTCGCGCATCGTCACGATCCGCTGGGCGCCGGCCGCGACCATCGGGTCGTGGGTGACCATCACGATCGTCTGCCCACGGGCGTGCAGCCGGGTGAAGAGGTCGAGTACCTCCTTGGCGCCGGCCGAGTCCAGCGCGCCGGTCGGCTCGTCGGCCAGCAGCAGCGTCGGGCTGCCGGCGAGCGCCCTGGCGATCGCCAGCCGCTGGCGCTGCCCACCGGACAGCGTCGACGGCAGCGCGTCGGCCCGCTCCAGCAGGCCGAGCACGTCGAGCAGGTCGCGGGCGCGCTGCACGGCGGCGCGGCGGGTCAGGCCCGACAGCCGCGCGGCGAGCGCCACGTTGTCCGTCGCCGTCATGCTGTCGAGCAGGTGGAAGAACTGGAAGACCATGCCGATGTGGCGGCGGCGCAGCCGGGCGAGCTGGGTCTCGGACAGCTCGCCGAGCGCGCTGCCGGCGACCATGACCGTGCCCGAGTCGGCCCGGTCCAGCCCGGCGATGATGTTGAGCAACGTCGACTTGCCGCTGCCCGACGGCCCGGTGACCGCGACGAACTCGCCGGGCCACACGGACAGCGTGGCGCCGCGCAGCGCGTGGACGGGCGCCGCCTCCGGGTTGTAGGTCCGGTGCACGGCGACCACCGCGACCACCGGTGACCCGGCCCCCGCCGGGCCGGTGCCCGTCGCCGCGGCGGCGGACGAGCCGACCGCCGTCAGCACCCTGCCCACCGCGCCGTCGGTCGCGTCGTCGCCGTCGACGGCGCGCACGGACGTCGCCTGGCCAGCCGCTGGTGCAGCGTTTCCATCCCCTTGCTCCCCCACCGGTCCAGTTTCGCCCCCGGATCCCACCGCGTGCCCGGATGCCACGGGAAGCGCACTACCTGGGGGCTCATGGTGGTGCTGGCACCACCAACGGGTGAGGAAAGCGGCACATTCGGCCGGCCAGCCGGTCTCGCGGGGTGATGCTGGCTCCCCCGTCGAGGCGCCGGCTGGCACCGTTGGCGCGGCCTGCCCCGACGACGCATCGTCATCAGGGCCCGCCCCACCGGGCGAGCCGCCCTGTCTCAACGAGGAGGCCCTGATGTCCGGCTCGACCGCGCCGACCGTCGTCCTGCCCTACGGCGACCCCGCCGCGCTCCCCGCGCCCGCCACCGCCAAGCCGACGGCAGGCGTGCCCACGTCGACCAGCGCCGCCGCCCGCGCCGCCGGGGCCGGGCCGGCCGCCGCCGCGGGCCAGGCCGACTGGGGTCTCCCCTACGGCGACCCCGCCGCCCTTCCGGCCGTGGTCACGACGACGACCGCCGCCGCCGCCTGACGCCACGGCCACCGGGCCGACGGCCGGGGAAGCTGACAGCGACCACCGGCCGTTTGTCCACGGAACGGTCCATTGCTTTTCAGCAAAATTCGTACACGCCGTTCCGTGACGGCCGCGTGTGGTCTGTCGTAGGCCCGACGCTTTCTGGCGGTGTACGGCCGGATTGCGCTGAGCAGACTGGGGAATGTGGGTTTCACCATGGCACGACACCGCCGTCCAGCCACCGGCCACGCCGGCTACACCGCCGCGGCCGCCGGCCCGCGTGCTCGCGACCTCGCCGGCCCCCGTCGGGCCGCCCGGCACCGGGCCCGGCCGGCCGGTCGCCCGGGCACGCTGGCAGCGACGCTCACCCGCCAGCGGGTCATCCTGCCGGCGACCGCCGTCGCGGTGGCCGGGCTGGTCACGATCGGTGGTGCCGTGGCGGTCGGCGGCACGACGAGCGTCGTCGACCTCAGTTTCCCGACGTCCGGGCAGGCCACGGTGACCCAGCCGGGGCTCGCCGCCGAGCCCGTGGACCACGGCAACGCGGGCGGGCCCGTCGAGGCTCCCGTCGGCGCCCCCACCACCGGTTCCATCGCGCCATCGCCGGCCGACGCCGCCGCGATCGCGACCGCCGTCCGCACCAGCGAGTTCACCAGCCTCGTCCCCCCGGACGCCTACGAGGTCACCGGCACCAGGCTCGCCGCCAGCGACCCGACCTGGGCATGGACCCAGCTGCGCCCCGTGGCCGGCACCGTCGACCCGGCGTCCGCGGTCCTGCACCGCACGGCCGACGGCTGGCGGCTGCTCGCCCTCGGCACGTACGAGGTCGGCTGCTCGATCGTCCCACCCCAGGTCCGCGCCGACCTTGCCCTCGACTGCCCCAGCACCGCCGCGACCTACCCCGCCTGACGCGAAGACCCCAGAGCGCCGCGTTCTGGCGGCGGGACGCCGCGCTGGCGACGCCGCCGGGCCGGGGCCCAGCCGCTGGGGTGAGCGACCGTGCATCACCGTGCTCGCCATCGCCCGGGACGGCGCCGGCCGCGAGCTCGCCCGCGAGCCCGCCGCCCGCCGCCTGCCGGGCGGCCATCGGCCGAGGTCGCGGCGCCGGGGCGGTAGATGACGGAATGGCCAGGTGGCCGCAGGCGCGTTCGGATGGTCCGTTGGCAGGCAGACTGTGGGGATGGCACTGCGCAGTCCCGCGGCCTCGCGTCGCCGTCAGCCGGAGGTCACCCGGGACCGGTTGCTCGCCGCCGCCGTCGACCTGTTCGCCGAGCGCGGCTACGACCGGGTGCGCGTCCGCGACATCGCCGACCGGGCAGGAGTGACCACCGGGGCGATCTACTCGCACTACCCGGACATGGCGGCACTGCTCGCCGACGCGGCCGGTCGGGCCGTCGACCACGCCGTCCAGGCGATCGCGCACGTCGGGCACGGTGAGCTCGGTGACGCGCTGCTGACCTCCGCGACCACGACGGCGGTCGGCGGTCGGCGGCTGTCGCGCGAGCAGTCCCTGCTGCTGGAGGCGATCGTCGCGGCCCGCCGGGAGCCGATGCTGCGCCAGGCGCTCGGTGAGGTGCTGCGGGCGCGGCTCGAGGTGCTGCAGGGCGCGGTCGAGCAGGCGCAGAAGGACGGCGAGCTGCGGGCGGACCTGTCCCCCACGGCCGTCGCCTGGTTCCTCTACCTGGCGCCGATCGGGCTGCTGTCCGGCCGGGCGGCCGGGCTCGCCGGGCCGGACCTCGACGAGCTCACCCACGTGCTGGAGGCCATCGTCGACGGGCTGCGCAACCCGCCAGCCGGTACCGAGACGACCGAGGCCGAGCGGCCGGCACCCGCGCCGCAGGCGCGACCGGCCGAACCGGACCAGGACGCCCAGCCGGAGCAACCGCCGGCGGCGAGCGGTTCCTGACCGGGCCCGGCACCGGGCATTCCGACACCGCGCCACGGGGCAGCCCGCGACCGCGGCGCCACCGGCCCTGGCGGCGCGCGGGCGCGGCCGACGCCGGGCTGCCCGCGGCCGGCTGGCCAGGTCCCACGGTGGCCGTTGTTTCTCGGCCGCGGCTGGTCCGGCCAACGGCCAGGTGACTCGATAACAAACGTTCGTTACTGTCGATACGATCCCGACCGGGCCCCACAGCGAGCGAGCGTCAGGAGGACACCGTGCAGCGCACCCTTTTCGACGAGGAACACCTGCTCCTGCGCGACGCCTACCGTGCCTTCCTCGCCGAGCACGTCCTGCCACACCACGCGGACTGGGAGAAGGCCGGCATCGTCGACCGGGAGGTCTGGACGGAGGCCGGCAAGCAGGGCTTCCTCGGCTTCGACGTCCCCGAGGAGTACGGCGGCGGTGGCCAGAAGGACTTCCGCTACAACGCCGTCGTCACCGAGGAGTCGGGCAGGGCCCGGGCGACCGGGCTCGGGTTCGCCCTGCACAACGACATCGTCGCGCCCTACCTGCTGGACCTGGCCACGCCCGAGCAGAAGCAGCGCTGGCTGCCGGGCTTCTGCTCCGGCGAGATCGTCACCGCGATCGCGATGACCGAGCCGGGGGCGGGCAGCGACCTGCGCGGCATGCGGACCTGGGCCCGCCGCGACGGCAGCGACTGGGTGCTCTCCGGCTCGAAGACGTTCATCACCAACGGCATCCACGCCGACCTGGTGATCGTCGCCGCCCGCACCTCCGAGGAGAAGGGCGCCCGCGGGCTTTCGCTGTTCGGCGTCGAGCGCGGGATGCCCGGCTTCACCCGGGGCCGCAACCTCGACAAGATCGGCATGAAGGCGCAGGACACCGCCGAGCTGTTCTTCGACGAGGTCCGGGTCCCGGCGGACAACCTGATCGGCGAGGAGGGCGCCGGGTTCATCCACCTCGTCAGCAATCTGCCGCGGGAGCGGCTGTCGGTGGCGATCCTCGCCGCCGCGGCGATGGAGGCGGTGCTCGCCGAGACGGTCGAGTACTGCAAGTCGCGCAAGGCGTTCGGCCAGCCGATCGGCAGCTTCCAGAACAGCCGGTTCCTGCTCGCCGAGCTGGCCACCGAGACCCAGGTGGTACGGACGTTCGTCGACCGGGCGATCGAGGAGCTCAACGCCGGCCGGCTGACCGCCGAGGACGCGGCGATGGCCAAGTGGTACGCGACCGAGGCCCAGGTCAAGCTGATCGACCGCTGCCTGCAGCTGCACGGCGGCTACGGCTACATGACCGAGTACTCGGTGGCCAGGGCCTGGCTGGACGCCCGGGTGCAGACCATCTACGCCGGCACCACCGAGATCATGAAGGAGATCATCGGCCGCAGCATGGGGCTGTAGCCCCCTCGAGGCCGCGATATCGCCGCGCGGGCGGGTAGCCATCGGGGTCGTCGCAGGTGGCTACCCGTCGTCGGCCGC
>JADGHD010000285.1 GCA_019689615.1 Frankia sp.
CCGGTAGGCCGGGTCCGTGCAGACCGCGCTGATCTCGGTGTAGCCGCCGGCGCGCATCCGCTCGCCGGCCATCGCCACCAGCCGGGGGCCGTCGAAGATCCCCAGGTAGGCGCCCAGCTCGATCGTGCGCGGCCGGAACGGGCCGGGCTGGGTGCGCTCGACCAGGTCGAGCATCGCCGGGACGTCCGCCCGGGTGAGCCGACGGGCCTCGGGCTCGGGCGCGCTGACGAACCGGCCCGTGGCGATCATCTGCACCAGCCCGGCACGCAGCTCGACCTGCCAGCCGGGCGGCGGGTCCTCGGTCACGTGGAAGAGCGCGACGCCCCCGCCGGGGCCGACCAGGGTGGCCAGGTCGTCCCACGGCCAGCGGCCCGGTCCGCCGGCCATCGCGGCGAACGGCGCGACGTCGGTGTGGAACCGGATCGCCCGGCCGTGCCGCTCGGCGAAGCGCGCGTGCGGCCCGGCCAGCGACGCCAGGATCATCTCGTCCAGCGGTCCTGGCTCGCCAGCCGGCGCCGCCTGCCCGGCGGCGGTGGTCGTGTCGGTCACGGTCGTCCCTTCGCCCCGCGCTGTCTCGTTCGCCCCGCGCCGGTGACGACCCTATGCGCCGGGGGCAGCCCTGGTGGTGGGATCGATGGTCCAGGGCCGTGCCGGTGCGGCCCCGTGGGAAGGTGGCGGTGACGTCGTGGACGGTCCGGGTGTGGCGGTCCTCGGGGAGCTCGCGCTGGCGCCGCGGGTGGCGTTCCTGGGTGCCGACGGGGCCGGGCCGGCGCGGGCGCGCTGCCTGCTGACCTGGCCGGCCGAGGTCGAGCGGCCGTCGCTGGCCGCCGTGGTCGACGTGTTCACCCGGCTCGGCGTCGACGTGCTCGACCACGCCCGGCCCGCGGCCGCGGCGGGCCAGCCGGCCGCCGACGAGTACCTGCTCGCGCTCCCCGAGCCGCCGCGGCGCGGCGACGAGCCGGCCGAGCTGGCGGCCCAGCGCGCCCGGGACACGCTCGGCGAGCTGCTCGGCGCGGTCTGGACGGGGGCGGCCGAGCTGGACGGGCTGACCCGGCTGGCGCTGACCGCCGGGGTGGCCTGGCGGGAGGTCGCGGTGGTCCGCGCGGCCTGGCGGTTCCTCTACCAGACCGGGGTCGGGCTCAGCCACGGCTACGCCGAGCGCACGCTGCACGCCAACCCGGGATTTGTGCACGCGCTGCTGGAGTACTTCCGGGCCCGGTTCGACCCGGACGGCTTCGCCGTCGACCGGGACAGGGCGGTGTCCGGCGCGGCCGGCCGGCTCGACGCGCTGCTCGCCTCGGTCAGCGGGCTGGACGAGGACCGGATCCTGCGCGGGCTGCGCGACGTGCTGGCCGCGGTCGTGCGGACGAACTACTACCAGCGCGACGCCGCCGGCCAGCCGCGGCCGGCGCTCGCGCTGAAGATCGCCTCGGAGCGGCTGACGCTGCTGCCCCCACCGCGGCCATGGATGGAGATCTTCGTGACCTCGCCGACCGTGGAGGGCGTCCACCTGCGCGGCGCCCGGGTCGCGCGCGGCGGGCTGCGCCACTCCGACCGGCGGGAGGACTACCGCACCGAGGTGCACGGCCTCTACCGGGCCCAGGTCACCAAGAACGTCGTCATCGTCCCGGACGGCGCCAAGGGCGCCTTCGTCCTGCGCGGCCCGGCCACCGACGCCGCCGGCCCGCCGGACCCCGCCCGGGTCCGCGCCGCCTACCGGACGTTCGTGTCCGCGCTGCTGGACGTCACCGACAACCTGGTCGGCGGGCGGGCGGTCCACCCGGAGCGCACCGTCGTGTACGACGGGCCGGACACCTACCTGGTGGTCGCCGCCGACCGGGGGACGGCGACGTTCTCCGACCTGGCCAACGAGATCGCCCTGGAGCGCGGCTACTGGCTCGGCGACGCGTTCGCCTCCGGCGGCTCCACCGGCTACGACCACAAGGCGATGGGGATCACCGCCCGGGGCGCCTGGGAGTCCGTCCGCCGCCACCTGCGCGAGCTCGGCATGGACGCCGACCGCGACGCGTACGCCGTCGTCGGCATCGGCGACATGTCCGGGGACGTGTTCGGCAACGGGATGCTGCTGTCCTCGTCGTTCCGCCTGATCGCCGCGTTCGACCACCGGCACGTCCTCGTCGACCCGGACCCGGACCCGGCGGCGTCGTACGCCGAGCGGGCCCGGCTGGCCCGGCTGCCCAACTCGTCGTGGGCGGACTACGACCCGAAGGCGCTCTCGCCCGGCGGTGGGGTGTACCGGCGCGACGCCCGCCGGGTCGTGCTGTCCGCCCGCGCCCGTCAGGTGCTTGGCCTGCCACCGGTCGCCTCGGCCGACGACGGCGGGATGACCCCGGCCGAGCTGATCAGGGCGGTCCTGCAGGCCCCCGTCGACCTGCTCTACAACGGCGGGATCGGCACCTACATCAAGGCGGGCACCGAGAGCCACGACGACGCCGCTGACCACGCCAACGACGCGGTCCGGGTGGACGCCGGCACGGTGCGGGCCCGGGTCGTCGTCGAGGGCGGCAACCTCGGCGTCACCCAGGCGGCGCGGGTCGAGCTCGCCCGGCTCGGCGTGCGGATCAACACCGACTTCCTGGACAACTCGGCCGGCGTCGACACCTCCGACCGCGAGGTCAACCTGAAGATCCTGCTCGACGGCGCGGTCGCGGACGGCGAGCTGACCCGCGCCGAGCGGGACGAGCTGCTGCGCTCGCTCGCCGACGAGGTGGCCGCCGCGGTGATCGACGACAGCGCCCAGCAGGTGGCCGCGGTCAGCCTGTCGTCCGCCTACGCGCCGTACTACCTCGACCGCCACATCCGGCTGCTGCGCAACCTGGAGGCGCGCACGGGCCTGATCCGGGCGCTGGAGCACCTGCCGTCGGAGGCCCGGCTGGAGCGGCTGCGGGCGGCGCACGGCGGCCTCACCCGCCCGGAGCTGGCCGTGCTGCAGGCCAGGGCCAAGCTGCTGGTCCGGCTGGAGCTGCTGGAGACCGAGCTGCCGGACGAGCCGGCGATCGAGCAGGTCGCCCGGCGCTACTTCCCGGCGCCGGTGCGCCGCCGGTTCGCCGCCCGGATCAGCGCCCACCCGCTGCTGCGCGAGATCATCGCGACCCGCCTGGCCAACGAGCTGGTCAACCGGATGGGCCCGGGCTTCGTCTTCCGGCTGGAGGAGCAGGCCGGGGTGACCACCGCCGACACCGCCCGGGCCTACGCGGCGGCCGGCGAGCTGTTCGGGCTCGACGAGCTGTGGCCGATGCTGGAGCACGCCGGCACCGAGCTGCCGGCCGCCGAGGAGCTCGCCGCCCGCCGGGCCGCCCGCGAGTACCACGAGCTCGCGACCGAGTGGCTGCTACGGCACGCCCGCGGCCGCGACGGCACGGCGGCGGCGGCCAGGCTGCTGCGCGAGCCGGCGGCCGAGCTCGTCGCCGCGTTCGGGGTCGCCGGGCCAGCCGCCGGTGACCTGCGCGCCCGGATCGCCGGCCTGCGCCCGCTCGGCACCGCCCTGGACCTGCTGGTCATGGCGCCGGCGCCGGCCCCGGCCGCGATCGCCCACGCGGCGGGGGTGCACGTCGAGCTGGGCCGCTGGCTCGGCCTGTCGGCGCTCTACGAACGGCTGGACGAGGTCTTCGCCGAGTCGCACTGGGTGCTCACCGCGAAGGCGGCGCTGCGGGCGCAGCTCACGCAGCTGTGGGCGACGCTGGACTGGCTCGTCCTCGCCGCGGCGCACGACCCGGCTGACGACCCGGAGGAGCTGGTCTACCGCTGGCTCGTCAGCCGCCCCGCCGCCGTCGCCCCGTTCACCGCGGTCCTCGCGGAGCTGGCCGGCGAGCAGCCGTCCGGGGTGCCGCCGGCCGACGAGCCCTGGCCAGGACCCGACAACCGGGGCGCGGCCGCCCGGCGCGTCGCCCGCGGGGCCGGCACCGGGCCGATCGAGGTGGCCGCCGCCACCGTCGCGCTGCACGAGCTGCGCCTGATGGTGGAGCGCGCCCAGCTCGACCGGGGCGGCCTCGGCCCGCGGCTGCGCGCCCGGGCCTGACGGCGCGGCCGGGCCGCCACCGCCCGCCGCGGGCCCGGGAGCGGGAAGTTTGCCTGGCGGAAATGCGGCTCTGACGGCCGTGTCACTGCCCGGCGGGAAGGTTGCGGCCAGGTCAGCGTCCGAAGGCGCCACCGTGGGCTGGCGCCTCGTGAGTAGGGGAGGGCCGCCGCGTGCCTCGATTCCTCGCCGACCTGCGGGCGCCGCAGGTCGCGGACTTGTCGGCCGGCGCGGTCGCGATCCTGCCGATCGGGTCGATCGAGCAGCATGGGCCGCACCTGCCGCTGTCCACGGACCTGGTGGTCGCCGACACGCTCGCCAGGGACGCGGCCACGGCGTTCGGGGACGAGATCGAGCTGGTGCTGCTGCCGACGCTGGCGTACTCGAAGTCCAACGAGCACGCCTGGAGCGCCGGCACGATGTGGCTGTCCGCGACGACCCTGCTGGCGGTGCTCGACGACATCGCCAGGTGCCTGGCCACGACGCCGGTCCAGCGCCTGGTCATGCTCAACGGCCACGGCGGCAACAGCGCGCTGCTGCAGGTCGCCAGCCGCGACATCCGGCTGGCGCACGGGCTGCGCACGTTCGTGATGCACCCGTCGCTGCCGCCGGACCACGGCGGGACGGCGCCAGCGTCCGAGCTGGGCATGGGGATCCACGCCGGGCTGGAGGAGACGTCGCTGATGCTGCACCTGCGCCCCGACCTCGTCCGGATGGACCTCGCCGAGCGCTCGGTCCCCGAGCACCTGGCTTCGTTCGAACGGGTCGGCTGGGGCCGGCCGGTGTCGTTCGGCTGGCTGTCCGACGACTTCGGCACCAACGGCACGCTCGGCGACCCGACCGGCGCCACAGCCGAGCGCGGCAAGGAGCGCTACGAGGCGATGCTCGCCGCCGCCGGCGAGTCGCTTCGCGAGATCGCCCGCTTCGACCCGCGGCGGCCGCGGTGACCGCCCTGGGCGACCTGCCGGCGGCGGCGCCGGCCGGGGCCGCGGTGGCCGGCGGGGACGAGCTGCCCGAGCACGCCGACATCGTCGTGATCGGCGGCGGGCACAACGGGCTGGCGTGCGCGGCCTACCTGGCCCGTGCCGGCCGGTCGGTCGCCGTCCTCGAGGCCAGGGCGCAGGCCGGCGGCTGCGCGTCGACGGTCGACGCCATCGGCGCGCGGGTCAACATCTGCAACTGCGACCACACGATGATCCGCGCCAGCGGCGTGATCGAGGACCTCGACCTGCCCGCCCACGGCCTGCGCTATCTCGAGGTCGACCCGATGCTGATCGCGGTCGGCTGGGCGGACGAGCCGGTGTTCGTGCAGTGGCGCTCGGTCGAGCGCACGCTCGCCGGCCTCGCCCGCGCCGGAACGGAGGTGGCCCAGGCCTACCAGCGCTACCTGCGGGTGGCCATGCCGGCGGCGCGGCTGGTGCTTGCCGTGCAGTGCGGCCGGCCGACCACCCCGTCGATCGTGGCCACCGTCGTCGCCCGCCAGCGGCTGCGCGGCGCCCGGGTGCTGCTCGACTGGCCCCGGCGCAGCCTGGTCGATGTGCTGTCCTCGTTCGGCCTGCCGCCCTGGATGATCGCGGCCGCGCACACGATCGGCCCCGCGGTCTGGGGCCTGCCGCCGGACGCCCCCGGCACCGGCCTCGGCGCGCTCGGCCTCGCGATCCGCCACCTGGTCGGGGTCGGCCGCCCGGTCGGCGGCAGCGGCGCGCTGCCCGCGGCGCTCGCGGCCTGCGTGCGCGCCCACGGCGGCCGCGTCGTCACGAACGCGCTCGTCGCCGGGGTGGAGGTGGACGGCGGGCGGGTCAGGGCCGTGCGGCTCGCCGACGGCCGGCGGGTCAGCGCCGGTGCGGTCGTCAACGCCACCGACCCGCGCACCCTGCTGGTCGACTGGCTGGCCGACGTGCCGGCCGCGTCCCGGCTGCGGGCCCGATGGGCGGCCAGCCCGGCGGACGACGGCTACGAGTCGAAGCTGGACGCGGTCGTCGCCGCGGACGCGGCCGGCGGCGTCCCGGTGCCCCGGGCGGTGGCCGAGCTGGGGGAGGACGTGCTGCCGCGCTCGGCGTACAACATCCCGACCATGGTCGTCAGCCCCACTCCCGAGCAGCAGATCGCCGGCGGCGCGCAGCTGCGCGACGGCCTCGTGACCGACCCGCCGATGCTGCTGGTCAACACCCCGTCGGTGCTGGACGAGACGATGCGCCCGGCGCCGGACGCCCACGTCCTGAGCCTGGAGGTGCTCTGGACGCCGTGGGCGCTGCGCGGCGGCTGGGACGACCGCTCGATCGCGCTGGGCTGGCTGCGCCGCTATGCCTCGCTGTGCGCCGACGGCGGCGACGGCCTGCTGGCGTCGGTGCGCGCGTGGCGGGCGATGACCCCGCCGGACTACGAGCGCGAGTTCCACCTGCGCCGCGGCTACGTCCCGTCGTTCCCGGACGGCGTGATGGCCGCCCTGCTCGGCCGCCGCCGCGAGCTGTCCCGCTACCGCACCCCGCTCCCCAACCTGTTCCTGACCGGCGGCGCCACCTTCCCCGGCGCCGGCGTCTGGGGCGCCTCGGGCCGCAACGCCGCCGCCACGGTCCTCGCGGCCCGCTGACGTT
>JADGHD010000286.1 GCA_019689615.1 Frankia sp.
CCCCCAGCCCTTGGCCGCCCCCCTGCCGCGAGGCACGGCTCGCCCGCATGGCGCCGCCGTCGCGCCCGGGCGGCACAGAACTGCCGACCGCCGGGCGTCGCAGCCCAGCGTCGGCCGATCGCCAGCCGGACCGTCCGCCGCAGCGGTGCCCAGCAGGCACCGTCACCGCCCCGCGGCGGATCGGGCCCGGCGTCCAGACTGGCCGTGCCCGGCCAGCCAGGCGGTCAGGACGAGGTCGACGCCGTGGCCTTGTCCGCGGCCGGTGCCGCCGGCTCCGGCCTGTTCGGCCGCCACGCGCCGGCCAGCAGCAGCGCGGAGCCGACCACGCCCAGCAGGATCGTCACCAGACCACCGGTCCAGCCGGACCACTCGAGCGGGATCCACTGGTCGATCCCGTGGTCGACCGAAGCCACGCCCGGCCCCATGATCCCGATCGCGGCGCACACGCACGCGATCATCAGCACGTACTCGTAGCCCTGGCCCGGCTTGAAGACGAAGAAGCCGTTCTTGCGGTGCGCGGTGATCCCGGCGACGACCATGATCCCGATGATCGCGCCAGCGCTGATCGAGGTGAGGAAGCCGGCCGCGAGCCCGAGCCCAGCCGCGATCTCGATCAGGCCGCTCATCCAGGCGTGCACGATCCCAGGCCGCAGGCCCATGCTCGCGAACCAGCGCGCGGTGCCCTGGATACCGCCGGGCCCGAAGATGTGGTTGTAGCCGTGCGCGACGAGCGTCAGCCCGACCACCACCCGCAGCACCAGCGCGGCGGTGTCCACTGCCTCCACGACGTCCTTCCCTTCCAACGCGTACCGGCGAACGAGCCCACGGGGCCGCCACGGCGACAGGAGCACTCACCGCGCCGGGGCCGGACCAGCCCCATCTGTCCGGAATCTAGCGTTGCCCACCCGCACGTGCGCTGCTCAGCACGCTCAGCAGCCAGACGAGCACGAGACGCTGCGATTGACCAACGGAAACACACTCACGGGAACGCGGCGACACACCTCAACACGGCTAGCCGGCCCGCGGAACCAGGGCGCGGGCGCACCGGCCGCTAGAAGCGGGCGGCCGCGGGCCCGGGAGCCGCCGGCGCCGCCCCGCCGGTGGCGAGCAGCCGGCGCACCTCGTCGTCGGTGGGCGCGGAGAAGTCGTCGTAGAACTGGCCGACGGCCATGAAGTCGGCCGGGGTGGCGGGGCAGACCAGCTCGTCCGCCTCGGCCCGCACCGCGTCGGCGCCCTCCGGGGAGGCCACCGGCACCGCGGCGATGACCAGCGCCGGCCTGGCCGCGCGGACCGCGCGCAGCGCGGCCACCATCGTCGCCCCGGTGGCCAGGCCGTCGTCGACGAGCACGACGGTCCGCCCGGTCAGCTGCGGCGGGGAACGCCCGTCGCGGTACGCCCGCTCCCGCCGTTCCAGCTCGACCAGCTCGCGCGCCGCCACCTCGTCCAGGTCCCGGCTGGTCAGGCCGAGCCGGCTGACCGCCGCCGTGTTCAGCACCTTGATCCCGCCGGTGGCGATCGCCCCCAGGGCGAATTCCGGCTGGCCCGGCGCGCCGAGCTTGCGCACGCAGAACGCGTCGAGCGGGGCGGACAGCCGGCGGGCCACCTCCGCCGCCACCGGCACGCCGCCCCTGGGCAGGCCGAGGACGGTGACCGTGCCGTCTGCCGGGACGACAGCGGCCACCAGCTCCGCGAGGACACGCCCGGCCGACGCGCGGTCCGGGTAACCGACCATGTCCACTGCGTACCCCGCCGCCTCCCAAGCCATACCGGGCCAGGCGCCCCGAACCGGCCAGCCGACGGGCGGGCCCGGCGCGCGGCGCCGTCGGCTACGACGGGCGGCGCTCGGCCAGGTAGGCGGCCGTCTGCCGGCCCGCCAGGGCGATCAGATCGCCGAGCGCCAGGTTGAACTCGACCTGGTGCAGCCCCCAGGACGGCGGCGAGTCGAGCACCGGCAGCGAGCGCACGTCGTCCGGCTGCGCGAACGGCACGACGGCCAGCCACGACACGTCGCCGGACTCCCGGCACTCGGCCCAGAAGAAGTTCGGGTAGGTGACGAAGGCGGTGTCGGCCACCGGGAGGGTCTGTTCCGGCTGGCCGGACAGGTGCGAGCCGCCGAGCCGGGCCGTCGGCAGGTAGGGGCGCAGTGCCGCCGGCCCGCCGCCGAGGGCCGCCGGGTTCGTGCAGAGCACGGCGAGGTCCTTGCCCGGCTCGGGCGAGGACTGCTCGCCCCGGATCGCAGCCTCGGGCCGGCCGAACATCGCGTCCTGGGGCGCGTCGTTGGCGTAGGCCGAGTAGGCGACGACGCAGCCGACCTGGTCATGGCGCCGGCAGGCCGGGATCGTGCCCAGGTCGCCGCCGGTGTCGGTGCCCCGGACCACCCGCGCGTCCACGCCGATCAGCATCGCGGAGACCAGCAGCGCCCGCTGCCCCGGGTCCACCGAGATCTCCTCGCGCAGCAGCCGGAGCAGCATCTCGGCGCCCTGGTCGTGGCCAAGCAGCACGACCGGCCGGCCACGGTTGTCGTTGAGCAGGTAGTCGTGCCAGGCCGAGCGGACGTCGAGGTAGGCCAGGTTGCGCGCCGCCGAGCTGGGCCCGTCGCTCTGGAATCGCGCCACGACGGAGTACTGCTGGTAGGCCGGCGCGAACACCCGGCATACGGAGCCAAAGCGGGCGGCCTGCGCCCGCACCATCGCCACCTCGGTTTCGGTGGCCTTGAGCGGCGCGTTCGCGAGCGGACTCCGAGAAGTCGTCGGATAAACGTAGAAGCAGTCCGCCTTCGGTTCGGCGGCGAGCTCGAACGGCTCGGTCCCGGTGGGCCCATGGGCATCGACCACGGTCGCGTCCAGATCGGACTCGCAGGTGCCCGCGACCATTCCCGGGCGGCAAACCCAAACCGTCGGATGAGCGACGGTCAGGTCGGAATGAATGCGGGTGTCGACCGGGGCCGGGCTGACGGTCGACTCGCCGGTTGTCGCCTGGTCGGAAGGCCGCGGCTGCGCGCACGCGGAACCGAGCAGCAGGGCCAGGACCGCGAGCAGGAACGTCGAGCAGCGGCGCATCGAGACCTCTGATCGTCAGCGAGGTCGATCAAGGTTTCCGCACAGTATGTACCGGATCGTCGCCATCTCAGCAGCCGCACCCCGGCCCGTCAACGGCCCGCAGACCCGACGTGGGTCCCGGGTCGGCGGGCCCGGCGGGATCGGCGCCCGCCACGCCGCCCGTATCCCAACAATCCCGCCGTTCGATCTCCACACCCACTCATCGCAAACACGGCAAGGCGCCCGTTGTCCGACCGGTGCCATCACGTGACCAGAGGTGGACAAGGACTCCGCCGGGCGACGGCTGGCGCAGCGGAAGAAAAACGCCAGCGGGCCGGCGGCGGCCCGGCCACCCGGCCCGCTGGCGAGGCAGCGATGATCAGGCGCTCGGCTGCGACATCTTGCGGAAGTCCCAGCTGCTGATTTTCTCCGGGTCGACCCGCAGCCACGCGTGCCGCTTGTCGTGGAACATCCGGTCGCCGCCGAAGTACTTGGCCGCGAACAGCCGCTCCGGCTCCACGAGCTCCGCCACCTCGGGCGCGTCCGGGTCAACGCCGCGCGGGGCCTCGCCGACCGGCACCGCCCTGCCCCGGATCTCGACGCCGCGCAGCTCGAAGTAGTCATGACCATCGTCGACGAGCACGGCCACCCGGCCATCGCGGGTCAGGTCCGTCCAGCGCTGGCTGCCGACGATCGAGTAGAGCCAGACCCGGCCGTTCGCCCAGACGTACCAGAGCGCGGTCAGGTGCGGCCCACCAGGACCGGCCGTGGCGACCCGGCAGGTTCGCTGGCTGGCCAGGTACTCGTCGATCTCGGCTGGCGTCATCGCCACCCGCCGGCTGCGCCGCTGCGGCCTGAGCGCCAGCCCTTCCGCCCAGCTCGCGTCCTGCTCGCCGGTCGTCACGTCGGTCATCGTCGCCCGTCCTCCTCGTCCAGGTGAGGCACCTGACTCCGATCCACTCTGGCACCAGGCGTCCCGCGGCGCCCGGATCGCGCTGGCCGCTCGCCCAGCGCCGGGTCCGCGGCCATCCGCCCGGCGCCGCCGCCGATGCCGGGCCATGCGGCGGGTCAGTCAGCGTCGGTGAGCCGGGCCAGGTCGGCCGCCGTGTCGACGTCGTCCGGCCGGCCCACGTCATCGCAGGGCACCACGAGCACCCGGACGGGGTTGGCCCGCAGCCACGCCCGCGCCCCGACGTCGCCCCTGGCCAGCTCGGCCACCTCGGCCCAGACCGCGCGCCGCAACAGCACCGGCGTGCGCGGCTGGCCGCCGTACCCGGCGACGACGGCGGCCACGCCAGCGGCCGCATCGTCCCAGCCGGCCACCGCGATCAGGCGGGCCACCAGCGCCGGCTGGACGAACGGCTGGTCGACGAGGGCCACGACGACCGCGTCCACCGCCGGGTCGGCCGCGGCGGCCGCCAGGCCAGCCCGCAGCGACGCCCCCATGCCCTCCGCCCAGCCGTCGACCGGGACAACCAGCACCGGCACCGGCGGCGGCGCACAGGCATCGCCGGCGGCACCAGCGGCATCCGCGGCACCGGCGGCGGCGGCCAGGCCAGCTGCCGGCCCGGGCACCGCGGCCGGCAGCAGCGCGCGGGCCTCGTCCCCGGCCGCGCCCAGCGCCACCAGCACCGGCGCGCAGCCGCCGGCGCCGAGCAGCCGGGCGCCGCGCTCGGCCAGTGGCGTCCCGCCGAGCCGGACCAGCGCCTTTGGCCGGCCCAGCCGGGAGCCGGCACCCGCGGCCAGCAACAGTCCGGCGACGCGCACGAGTCCTTCCTATCCTGGAGCAGCCGGGCGAGCACCTCGTTCGGCGGGCCGCTGGCGCTGGCGGGCGCCAGGCGCGACGGCTCGCGGCCGGCGCTGCGGGAGGTGCGGCGATGCGTGAGCTGGCCGAGCAGCTGCGCGCCTGGATGGCGAGCGGGACCCGGTTCGCCCTGGCGACCGTGGTCGGCGTGCGGGGCAGCGCGCCGCGGCAGCCCGGCGCGGCCATGGCCGTCAGCGCCGCGGGCGAGGCGGTCGGCAGCGTGTCCGGCGGCTGCGTCGAGGGCGCGGTGTACGAGCTGGCGACCGAGGTGCTCGCGACGGGCCAGCCCGTGCTGACCACCTACGGGATCTCCGACGACGACGCGTTCGATGTCGGGCTGACCTGCGGCGGGATCATCGACATCCTGGTCACGCTCCCGAGCGGGCCGGTCAGCGCGGTGCTGGACGCGGTCGTGGCCGACGAGGCGGTCGCGCTGGCCACCGTGCTGTCCGGGCCGGCACTCGGCAGCCGGCTGGCCGTCTGGCCGGATGGGCGCACCGTCGGCGGCCTCGGCTCGGCCGGCCTTGACCGGGCGGTCCGCGACGACGCCCGCGGGCTGCTGGCCGCGGGCAGCACCGGCATCCGCCACTACGGCCCGGACGGTGAACGAGCCGTCGCGCCCACGCCGCCGTCGCCGGCCGGCCCGGCCGGCCCGGCCGGCCAGCCTGGCCGCGGTGAGCCCGGGACGCCCGGCGGGCGGGGGGCGAATGGCGCGGCCCCGGCGCCTGGCGTGGCGGTCTTCGTCGAGTCGTTCGCGCCGCCGCCGCGGATGATCGTCTTCGGCGCGATCGACTACGCGTCCGCGCTGGTCGCGATCGGCCGGTTCCTGGGCTACCGGGTGACGGTGTGCGACGCCCGCCCGGTGTTCGCGACCAGGCAGCGGTTCCCGGAGGCGGACGAGGTCGTCTGCGAGTGGCCGACGCGCTACCTCGCCCGGGTGCCCGTCGACCAGCGGACCGTGATCTGCGTGCTCACCCACGACCCGAAGTTCGACGTGCCGGTGCTGCGGGCGGCGCTGCGCTCACCGGCCGGCTACGTCGGGGCGATGGGCTCGCGGCGGACCCACGCCGACCGGCTGCGCCGGCTGCGGGCCGACGGCCTCACCGAAGCCGAACTGGCCCGGCTGCGCTCCCCGATCGGTCTCGACATCGGCGGGCGCACGCCGCAGGAGACGGCGGTCTCGATCGCCGCCGAGATCATCCAGACCCGCTGGGGCGGTAGCGGCGCCCCGCTGACCGCCACCTCGGGACCGATCCACGTGTCCCCCGACATGGCGCAGCGCGCCGCCCCGGCCTGACGCGAAAGCCGCTGGCGGCTCAGACGGGCAGGCCAGCGGCGCGGCGGCGGCCGGCCCGGGTACGGCGCGGGTCGGGCGCGGCGGCGTCGGGGAACCGGCGCAGGTACTCGCGCTCCAGCTCCAGCATCCGCTGGGTGTGCGTCTCGAAGGCGTCCTCGCTGCCCTCGATGAACGTGGCGTGCCTGGTCCGGTGCAGGTGCCGCAGCTCCCGAACGAGGTCGGCGTCGGACAGCTCACGGCCAGGGATGCCGTCGGGACGGTGGGTCATACCGCTGCGATACCCGCCGCGCCCAGGGGTTACCCGGAGCCGACCGGCCCGGGGCACCGGGCGCGGGCCACGGGCCGGTGGCCGCCGAGCCTGCTGCGCTACAGCGGCTCCGGGACCGGGACGGGCGGGACTGGCACGTCCGGGCCAGGCCGCGGGGGCGGGTACGGATCGGGCACCGGCGACGGCGGCACCGGGTCCGGGT
>JADGHD010000287.1 GCA_019689615.1 Frankia sp.
GGGGGGGGGGGGGGCGTGGGGGCCGCGGGGCGGGGGGGCGGCCAGGGGCGCGGGCCGGGCCGCCAGACGACGAGGGCGCCGCGGTCGACGGGCACGAGCTCGCGGCGGTGGCTGGCGTGCGCCTCGGCGACCCGGCGGTCGGCCTCGGCCCGCACCCGGGCCAGTTCCTCGTGCAGCGCGCGGACCTCGGCCTGCAGGGCCATCACCTGGGCGCCGAGCTGGAGGATCTTGCGGATGCCCTCCAGGTTGACGCCCTCCTCCTGGGAGAGCCGCTGGACCTCGCGGAGTAGCGCGACGTCGCGGGCCGAGTACCGCCGCCCGCGCCCGGGGGTGCGCCCCGGGGTGACCAGCCCGAGCCGGTCGTAGGAGCGCAGGGTCTGTGGGTGCATGCCGGCGAGCTCGGCCGCGATCGAGATCACGTACACCGGGGCGTCGTCGTCGTGCGCCGGGCCGGCGGGGATGCCCGGCAGGGGCGGCCGGCTGGTGCCGGGCGTGCCGGTACCCCCGGCGATGGTCGGGCCGAACCCGCCGGCCGCGCCGGCCGCCGGGGTGGTGCCCGCCGCGGCCTGGCGGCGGGCCCTCGTCCGCCCGCCGGCCGCGTGCCGGGTCTGCCCGCCCGGCACGCGCGCGCCGCCGCCGGACGACCCGGGCGGCGGGTCCGACGTGCGGTTGGGACGTGTGTTCATCTGTGTGCCTCGCCTCCCCACGCCGGGCGCTGCCGCCCGACGTCAGGACACCTCGGTGCCGGTCGGGTCATGCCTGGCCGAGCTGCGCCAGCAGGGGCTCCCGCGGGTCGCCTGGGTGCGCCGCGGCGAACTCCTGCAGCGCCGTGCGGGCCTTCGGGGACAGCTCCGACGGCTTCGGAACGGTCACCTCGACGGTGACGATCAGATCGCCGTTGCCGCCGCCCGGCTTGGGCACGCCGCGTCCCTTCGCCCGCAGCCGCCGGCCGCTGGACGTCCCCGGCGGCACCTTGACCGTCAGCGGCGCGCCGTCCAGCGTCGGCACCCGCACCGAGGCGCCGAGCGTCGCCTCGGTGAAGGTCACCGGCAGCGTGATCGTCAGGTTGTGCCCCTCCCGGCCGAACACCGGGTGCGGCTGCACGCGCACCAGCACCTCGAGGTCGCCGGGCGGGCCGCCCCGTTCCCCGGGGCTGCCCCGGCCACGGACCTTCAGCCGCTGGCCGTCGGCGACCCCGGCCGGGATCCGGATGCGCTGCTCGCGCTCGCGCCGGCCGGTGCCGTGGCAGTCGGGGCACGGGTGGTCGATGATCGAGCCCTTGCCCCGGCACTCCCGGCACGGCTCGGACAGGGCGAACCCGCCCTGCGAGCGCGAGATCACCCCGAGGCCCCGGCAGATCGGGCAGGTCCGCGGGGCGGTGCCGCGACGGGCCGCGGTGCCGTTGCAGGTGGGGCAGGTCGCGGCGCCCGGGATCCGGACCGTCGCCTCGAGCCCGGTCAGCGCCTTCTCGAACGGGATCGTGACCTCGGTCTCGATGTCCTGGCCACGGCGCGGGGCCCGGCCGGGCGACGCCCGCTGGAACAGGTTGTCGAAGATCCCGCCAAGGCCGCCGAACGGGTCCTCGGCGAAGCCGCTCGGCCCGTAGCCGGTGCCGAAACCGGGGCCGAAATCACCGGGACCGCCGCCGGCGCCGGGGAAGCGGCCGGACTTGAACAGCGCGCGCGCCTCGTCGTACTCCCGCCGCCGACGCTCGTCGGAGAGGACGTCGTAGGCCTCGGAGATCTCCTTGAAGCGAGCCTCCGCTTTCGGGTCGCCGGGGTTCTTGTCTGGGTGCAGTTCCCGGGCCAGCTTGCGGTAGGCCTTCTTGATGTCCGCAGCCGGCGCGTCCTTGGGAACGCCGAGAGCGGCGTAGTAGTCCTTCTCGACCATGTCGCGAACACTCACGGCGCCCCTCCTCTCTTCATAATGTCCTCAACGACCCGGCTTACGCGCGCAGTCCACGCCATTGGCGCCATTGGCACCGCGTGTTGCGCCGAGGCGGTCGTCGCGCTCGTTGTGGCGATTGTGGCGGTGGTGACGGTCGGCACTGTCAGGGTGGTCGCGGAAACGGGCGCGCGCCGGCCCGATGGCCGGGCCGGCGGCGCCACCGCCCACCGCTGGGTGGGCCTCACGCGCCCGTGTTGGGGCCGCCTCCGAGGCCTGGCCCGCCCCCGGTGTCCCCCGGGCTCGCGCCAGCCTCGGCCGCGCCGGCCGCCGGGCCCTGCGCGCTGGCCTCCGCGCCCGGCTCGGCCGCCGCCGGCGCCCCGGACGCCTGCTCCGCCGGCTCCTCGGCGGGCTCCTCCGGCTCGGCCACCGCCACCTGCGCCGGCCGAAGCACCCGGCCGCCGTAGGAGTAGCCGGACCGGAACACCTGGACGCAGGTCGGCGCGGTCACGTCCGACCGGTAGGAGTGCATGAGCGCCTCGTGCACGAGCGGGTCGAACGGGTCACCGACGGCGCCGAACCGCTCCAGGCCGAGCGACTCGAGCGTGCTCTCGAGCGACTCCGCCACCGCCTTGAACGGGCCCTCCAGATCGCCGTGGTCACGGGCGCGCCCGATGTCGTCCAGGGTGGGCAGCATGGCGGCGAGCACGCGGCCCACCGCCTGCTCGGCGACCAGCTGGCGGTCTCGCTCGACACGGCGCCGGTAGTTGTCGTACTCGGCCTTCAGCCGCTGCAGGTCCGTGGTGCGCTCCTGCACCTGCGCCCGCAGCGCCGCGAGCTCGCCCTCCGCCGCCGCACCCGGGCCAGGGCCACCCGCCGGCGCGGGGCCGCCGGCAGCGCCGACGCCGCCGGCCCCACCGGTCCGCGCGGAGGCGGCCGCCGCGGCCGCCTCGGCCCGGACCTCTCCGCTACGCGGATCGATCCGCCGCTTGTCGCGCACGACGACCGGTGTCTCCTCGCCGTTGTCCGAGTTTCCCGCCGTCCAGCCCGCGTCGCGGGAAGAGGTCACTTCTTGTCCTCCTCATCCACGATCTCGGCGTCCACGACATCGTCGTCCGACTGGTTGGTCTGCGCCGTGCCGCTGGCCTTGGCCTGCGCGTACAGCGACTCGCCCATCGCCGAGCTGGCCTTGGCGAGCTCCTCGGTCGCCGTGCGGATCGCGGCGGTGTCGGTGCCGGACACGGCCGCGCGCAGGGTCGCGAGCTTCTCCTCGACGTCGGCCTTGATGCTGGCGTCGATCTTGTCGCCGTTCTCGGCCAGGAACCGCTCGGTCGAGTAGACGAGCGACTCGCCCTGGTTGCGGATCTCGGCGGCCTCGCGCCGATGACGGTCCTCCTCGGCGTACTGCTCGGCCTCCCGGATCATCTTGTCGATCTCGTCCTTGGGCAGGGCCGAGCCGCCGGTGATCGTCATCGACTGCTCCTTGCCCGTCCCAAGGTCCTTCGCCGAGACGTGCACGATGCCGTTCGCGTCGATGTCGAAGGTGACCTCGATCTGCGGGACGCCGCGCGGCGCCGGGGGCAGGCCGGTCAGCTCGAACATGCCGAGCTTCTTGTTGTCGGCGGCCATCTCGCGCTCGCCCTGGAACACCTGGATCTGCACGGACGGCTGGTTGTTCTCCGCCGTCGTGAAGATCTCCGACCGCTTGGTCGGGATCGTGGTGTTCCGGTCGATCAGCTTGGTCATGATGCCGCCCTTGGTCTCGATGCCCAGCGAGAGCGGCGTGACGTCCAGCAGGAGAACGTCCTTGACCTCACCCTTGAGGACGCCGGCCTGCAGGCTGGCACCGACGGCGACGACCTCGTCCGGGTTGACGCCCTTGTTCGGCTCCTTGCCGCCGGTCAGCTCGCGGACCAGGTCGACGACGGCGGGCATCCGGGTGGAGCCACCGACGAGCACGACGTGGTCGATCTGGCTGATGCTGATCCCCGCGTCCTTGATCGCCTGGTTGAACGGGATCTTGCAGCGGTCGATCAGGTCCTGCGTCATCCGCTGGAACTCGGCCCGGGTCAGCGAGATGTCCAGGTGCAGCGGGCCCTCGGCGGACGCCGTGATGTAGGGCAGGTTGATCGTGGTCTGCGTGGACTGCGAGAGCTCGATCTTCGCCTTCTCGGCGGCCTCACGCAGCCGCTGCAGGGCCATCTTGTCCTTGCTCAGGTCGACCCCGTGCTGGCCCTGGAACGTCTTGATCAGGTGGTCGGTGATCCTCTGGTCCCAGTCGTCACCACCGAGGTGGGTGTCACCGGAGGTCGCCTTCACCTCCACGACCCCGTCGCCGATCTCCAGCAGGGACACGTCGAACGTGCCACCACCGAGGTCGAAGACCAGGATCGTCTGCTCCTTCTCGCCCTTGTCCAGCCCGTAGGCGAGCGCGGCAGCCGTCGGCTCGTTCACGATCCGCAGCACGTTCAGACCGGCGATCGTGCCGGCCTCGGTGGTCGCCTGCCGCTGGGCGTCGTCGAAGTACGCCGGGACGGTGATCACCGCGTCGGTGACCGGCTCGCCCAGGTAGGCCTCGGCGTCCCGCTTCAGCTTCTGCAGGATGAAGGCGCTGATCTGCTGCGGCGTGAACTCCTTGTTGTCGACCTTCATCTTCCAGTCGGTGCCCATGTGGCGCTTGACCGACCGGATGGTGCGTTCGACGTTCGTCACCGCCTGCCGCTTGGCGACCTCGCCGACCAGGACCTCGCCGTTCTTCGCGAAAGCCACGACCGACGGTGTCGTCCGCGAGCCCTCGGCGTTCGCGATGACCGTTGGCTCACCACCCTCGAGCACGCTCACGACGGAGTTCGTGGTGCCGAGGTCGATGCCGACCGCTCGTGCCATGTCTGTGTGCCTCTCGGATCAGGTAATGGCACCGCCGCCGACGCCGGTAGGCGGAGCCTGTCGATGTGGACTGCCAGAACCCACTCGGCGGGCGAGCCGCCGGGTCCTGCCGACATGCCGCCGCAAGTTGAGTGGATCTGACTCAGGTTGGCAGGCCCTATGGTAGCCCCTCGAACCTGAGTCATGTGGACTCAACTCTCTGGATTGTGGTTCTGTTCCCCCGGCCGCTGGGCGCCCAAGCAGGTTGACGAGACCCGCCCGCGCACCCAGGTGTACCCACGACCTGGCACGACAACGGGCGGGGTGCCCACCCGCCCGGTGGGCACCCCGCCCGGTCGTCGCCTGGCGGTGGCGGCGGTCAGGGAGCGTTGGGCTCCGGTTTGGTCCCGGCGGGGCTGTCCGCCGTGCCCTCCGCCGCGCCGTCGGCCGGGGCCCCGGTGGCGCCGACGGCCCCGTCGGCTGCTGGCTGCGCGCCGGCCGGCGAGGGCCCACCGTCGTCGGGGACGGCGGTCAGGTGCCGCTCGGGGGCGTCGGTGACGCGGCGCAGCGTCCTGATGACGGCGCTGTCGTCCCCGCCGGCGGGAGCCGGGGCGGCGTCGGGCCCCGGCTCCTCCCTCGTCGGGGTGACCGCGTTCTGGTAGGCCAGGCCCAGGCGGCTGATCTCGTCGCCCTGGCGGGCCAGCTCCGCCTCGATCACCGCGAGGCGGCGCAGCGTGCTCTGGTCGACGACACCGCCGCCGCGGCGGATCGTGGCCAGCGCGTCCATCAGGCTCAGCCACACGTCGCGGTCGAGCGGCACCCGGTCCATGGCCGGCCCGTCGACGAACGGCGGGAAGTACCGGTCGAGGATGCCGATCACCTGCTTGACCTCGCCCGGGTTGAGGCGCTGCTGGCGCGCCTTGACCCAGCCGACGACCGCGCGCAGGTTGAGGATCGTCACGCCGTCGACGGCGCCGTCCTTCCACAGCACGGTGGCGTCCACCATCACCAGCAGCGGCGCGACCGGGACCTTGACCATCGGCATCTGCTCGCGCAGCTTGGCCCGGATCTCGCCGCCCAGGAAGGCGGTCCGCTGGATCGCGCCGGTCAGTGGCTCGCCGTCGACGGTGGCGACCTTCTTGGTGTAGCGGACCGTCCCGTTGGCCGGATCGCTGTTGATCACGATCACGCCGCCCGGGCCGACCAGGATGTGGCCGACGGTGGTGTCGGCGCTGGGCACCCGCCGGTCGGGCAGGATCACCCAGCCGTGCCGACGTAGCCGGGCGATCCCGCGGGCCGTCTTGCGCTCGGCCTCCGCGCACACCCGTAGCGTCTCGATCTCGGAGTCCACGCCGAACGCGGCGACGATGATCACGGCGCTCCACCCGGCCACGATCAGGACGAAGATCAGGAGAATGTAGCCGAACGGGATCCTCGCCCCGAACGCCATGACCAGGCTGACCACGAGGCCGGCCGCGGCGGCCTTGGCCGCGGAGCGGGGCAGCGTCCTGGTGAGGTGGTCGCGGCGGACGAGGGCCTGGTGCTCCCGGGCGCGCAGGTACTCAGTAAAGAGGTACTGTCCGGGCCGGCCGGACGGAGTCGTCTTGCCGGTACTCAACGGCCTGGTGATCGTCGCCATCGTGCCCACCGTGGTTCGCAGGGGTGTCGGGATAGGTCGAGCCCGTCGTGGGATGGCCAGGCAGCTGGCGCCGCCATCTTCCCGCTACCGCAGGCGCCCTCACAAGAGCGCGCGGACCGGCCAGCGGGCAGCCGACGCCCGCCGGCCCCGCCCCACGGGGCAGCCCGGCGTGGACAGGCCCGGCCCCGCCCACCACCCGGGAGCAGGAC
>JADGHD010000288.1 GCA_019689615.1 Frankia sp.
GTCGACGCCTCGCGGACGAGGTGGACGAGGGGGTGGGGATGAGCAGCAGCCGGGCGGGTGGCCGCCCGAGCGGGTCCGAGCCGGCCGGCGCCGGGGCCGCGGTGGAGACGGTGCTGGCGGTGACGCCGTTCGGCCAGCCCCATCCGCACCTGGTGGCGGCCGCGCACCGGGCCGGCGCCCTCGGCGTGCTCGACCTCGGCCGGGACCGCCCGGCGGCGATGGCGGCCCTGGCCGACGCGGCCCGCTGGTGCGCCGGTCCCGGCGGGTTCGGCGTGCGGGTCGGGCCGTACTGCCCCGTGCGGCCAGACGAGCTGCCAGAGCGGGTGACCGCGGTGCTGCTGGCCGGCCCGGTCACGGCGGACGGCCGGTTGCGCCCTGGCGCGGGCGCGGACGCCACCGCCGACGCCTGGGCGGTGGCCGCGGCGTCCGGCGACGGCCGGCGGCGGGTGCTGGTCGAGGTGACCAGCCTCGACGAGGCGGTGGCCGCCGCGGCGGCCGGTGCCAGCGGGCTGGTGGCCCGGGGCAACGAGAGCGGCGGCCGGGTCGGCGAGATGACCGCGTTCACCCTGCTGCAGCAGCTGCTGGCCGAGCGGGACCGGGGCGGGCTGGCCGGGCTGCCGGTGTGGGTGGCCGGCGGGATCGGCCCGCACACCGCCGCGGCGGCGCTCGCCGGCGGCGCGGCGGGGGTGCTGCTCGACTCCCAGCTCGCGCTGGTGCCAGAGGTCGAGCTGGCGCGCGAGGTCGAGCGGGCGGTGCGGTCCATGGACGGCACCGAGACCGCGGTCCTGGCCGGCCACCGGGTCTACGTCCGCCCCGACCTGCCGGCCGCCGGCCTCGTCGGCGACCCGGAGCTGACCCCGGCGGCGGTGGCCGGCCGGCTGGGCGGTGGCGACCTGCGCGCCGCGCTGCTGCCGGTGGGCCAGGACGGGGCGCTGGCGGTGCGGCTGGCCCGGGAGCACCGCTCGGCCGCCGGCATCATCCGCGCGGTCCGCGAGTCGGCCCTGCGCGCGGTGGCGGCCGCCGCCCGGCTGCGGCCGCTCACCCCGGGCGGGACCGGCGCGCTGTTCGCCGCCGACCGGCCGGACCAGGCCGACCAGCCCGAGCGGCCGGGGCGGGCGGTGCGCCTGCCGGTGGCGCAGGGGCCGATGACCCGGGTCAGCGACCGGCCGGAGTTCGCCCGGGCGGTCGCCGACGCCGGCGGCCTGCCGTTCCTGGCGCTGGCGCTGCTGCCGGCCGAGGACGTCGGTGCGCTGCTGGCCCGCACCGCCGAGCTGCTCGGCGACGCGCCGTGGGGGGTCGGCCTGCTGGGCTTCGCGCCGCCGGAGCTGCGGGCGGCGCAGCTGGCCGCCGTGGCCGAGGCCCGTCCGCCGTTCGCGCTGATCGCCGGTGGCCGCCCGGCCCAGGCGGCGGCGCTGGGTGCGGCCGGCATCGAGACGTTCCTGCATGTCCCGTCGCCGGGGCTGCTGACCCGCTTCCTGGCCGAGGGCGTGCGGGGGTTCGTGTTCGAGGGGCGCGAGTGCGGCGGGCACGTCGGCCCCCGGACCAGCTTCGCGCTGTGGGAGGCGCAGGTCGCCGCGCTGCTCGCGGCCGAAGTGGACCTGGCCGAGGTGCGGGTGCTGTTCGCCGGCGGGGTGCACGACGCGCGCTCCGCGGCGATGGTCGCGGCGACCGCGGCGCCGCTGGTGGAGCGCGGCGCGCGGATCGGCCTGCTGATGGGCTCGGCCTACCTGTTCACCGAGGAGGCGGTGGCGGCCGGCGCCATCGGTGAGCAGTTCCAGCGCCAGGCGCTGGAGTGCGCCAGCACCGTGCTGCTTCAGACCGCTCCCGGGCATGCCGTGCGGTGCGCGGACAGCCCGTTCGTCGCCACGTTCCACGAGGTGAGGTCGCAGCTCACGGCGCAGGGAGTGACCGGGCGGGAGGCGTGGGCGCGGCTGGAGGCGCTCAACCTGGGGCGGCTGCGGCTGGCCAGCCGGGGCCTGCGGCGCGACGGCGACCGGCTGGTGCCGGTGGACGCGGCCGAGCAGCGCCGGGAGGGGATGTTCATGCTCGGCCAGGTCGCCGCGCTGCGCTCGTCGACCACCACGGTCGCCGCGCTGCACGAGGAGGTCACCGCCGGGGCGGACCGCTTCCTGGCCGCACGCGCCGCCGAGCTGGCCGAGACGACCGGCCTGCCGGCGCCGGCCGCCGCGGAGCGCGAGGAGGCTGGCGCCGAGGGGGCGGCGGGGCAGCCGGTGGACGTGGCCATCGTCGGGATGGCGTGCCTGTTCCCCGGCGCGGGCGACGTCGGCGAGTTCTGGGCGAACGTGTGCGCCGGGCGCGACCTGGTCACCGAGGTGCCGGCGGACCGGTGGGACGCCGGGCGGTTCTACTCGCCAGCGGCGGCCGACCCGCGCCGCCAGGCGGCGGGCTCGGGCGGGCCGGTGCTCGTCCCGTCGAAGTGGGGCGGGTTCCTCTCGCCCGTGCCGTTCGACCCGCTGCGTTACGGGATCCCGCCGCGGTCGCTGCCGAGCATCGACACCGCCCAGCTGCTGGCGCTGGAGGTGTCGGCGCGGGCGCTGGTCGACGCCGGCTACGACCCCGGCACCGGCGGCGCGGACCGCACCGGCACCCGGCTGCGCGCCTTCGACCGGGAGCGCACGTCGGTGATCTTCGGCGCCGAGTCGGGCGCCGACATCACCACGGCCTACAGCTTCCGGTCCGCGTTCGCGTCGTTGTTCGGCGACGTGCCGGCCGCCCTCGACGCGGCGCTGCCTGTGGTGACCGAGGACTCGTTCCCTGGCATGCTGGCCAACGTCATCGCCGGCCGGGTGGCCAACCGGCTGGACCTCGGCGGGCTCAACCAGACCGTCGACGCGGCCTGCGGGTCGTCGCTGGCCGCCGTCGACGCCGCCTGCAAGGAGCTGGCCGCGGGCAGCTCAGACATGGTCGTCTGCGGCGGCGTCGACACCCACAACAGCCTGCACGACTACCTGCTGTTCTCGTCGGTGCACGCGCTCTCGCCGACCGGGCGGTCGCGCAGCTTCGACGCCGCGGCGGACGGGATCGCCCTGGGTGAGGGCGTGGCGGTGCTCGTGCTCAGGCGGCTCGCCGACGCCGAGCGGGACGGCGACCGGATCCTGGCCGTGATCCGCTCGGTGGCGGCGTCCAGCGACGGCCGGGCGCTGGGCATGACCGCCCCGCGCCGGGAGGGGCAGGTGCGCGCGCTGCGCCGGGCCTACCGGCGGGCGGGGGTCTCGCCGGCCCAGGTCGGGGTGGTCGAGGCGCACGCGACCGGCACCGTCGTCGGCGACCGCACCGAGCTCGCCGCGCTGACCGAGGTGTTCACCGCGGCCGGCAGCGCGCCGGGCAGCGTGTCCGTCGGGTCGGTGAAGTCGCAGATCGGGCACGCCAAGTGCGCCGCGGGCCTGGCCGGGCTCATCAAGGCGGTGCAGGCGGTGCGCACCGGGGCCCGCCCACCGACGGTCAACCTGACCAGGCCGAACCCGTACTGGGACCCGGCCACCAGCCCGCTCTACTTCGACACCGAGGCCCGCCCGTGGGCCGCGCCGCCGGCCGAGCGGATCGCCGGGGTGTCGGCCTTCGGGTTCGGCGGGACGAACTTCCACGCCGTCATCCGCGCCTACGACGGCGGACCGGAGCCCGCGCACGGCCTGGAGCACTGGCCGGCCGAGCTGTTCGTGATCCGGGCGGCCGACCGGGCCGGCGCGCTGCGGGAGCTGGACCGGCTGGCCGACCTGGTGGCGCGCAACGACGCCGCCGGCCGGCCGTGGCGGCTGCGTGACCTCGCCGCCGCCGTGAGCCTCGCCGGTGAGGCCACCGGCGCGCCGGTCGCGGCCGCGTTCGTCGTCGACACCCTGGACGCGCTGCCCGACGCGATCGCCCGCGCCCGCGCCGCCCGCACCGACCGGGCCGCCGGTGTCTTCGTCGCCGACGGGCTGGCCGACGGCGGGCCGCTGGCCGACGGCGGGCGGCTGGCGGACGGCGGACCGGCGTCCGACGGCGCTGCCGGGCAGCCGGAGGTGGCGTTCCTGTTCCCCGGGCAGGGCAGCCAGCGGCCGGCGATGCTCGCCGACCTGTTCGTGGCCTTCCCCCGGCTGCGCCGGCTGCTTGGGCACGGGGCGATCGACCCGGCGGTGCTGTTCCCGCCGGCCCCGCTCTCCCCGGACGAGCGCGCCCGCCAGCAGGAGGCGATCACCGACACCCGCCGCGCCCAGCCGGCGCTCGGCGTCGCCGGGCTGGCCATGGCCGACCTGCTGACCGGGCTCGGCATCCGCCCGGGCCACGCCGCCGGGCACAGCTACGGGGAGCTGGTCGCGCTCGCCATCGCCGGGGCGTTCGACGAGCGCACGCTGCTGGAGCTGTCCGTGCGCCGCGGCGAGGCCGTCGCCAGCGCCGCCGAGGGTGCCAGCGGGTCGGCGGGGCCGGCCGGCCCCGGGGCGATGGCGGCCGTCGCCGCGTCCGCCGCCCCCGTGCGCGCCGCCCTCGGCGCGCTGCTCGGCGGCCAGCTCGTGATCGCCAACGACAACGCGCCGCGGCAGGTCGTGCTGTCCGGCCCGACCGCGGCCGTCGAGGATGCGGTCGGCCGGCTCGCCGCCGCCGGGCTCACCGCCAGGCGGCTGCCGGTCGCCTGCGCGTTCCACAGCCCCGTGGTCGCCGCGGCCGCCGACGAGCTCGCCGCCGCGCTGGCCGGCGCCGAGGTCCGCCCGCCCCGGCTGCGGGTGTGGTCGAACACCACCGCCGCCCCCTACCTGGACGAGCCGGCCGGAGGGACCGCGGACATGGTCCGGGAGCTGCTCGCCCGCCAGGTCGCCGAGCCGGTGCGGTTCGTCGAGCAGATCGAGGCGATGTACGCCGCTGGCGTGCGCGTCTTCGTCGAGGCCGGCCCCGGCCGGGTGCTCACCGGCCTGGTCGGCAAGATCCTCGCCGGCCGGCCGCACCGCGCCGTCGCCTGCGACGTGCCCGGGGAGAACGGGCTGCGCCGGTTCCTGCTCGCCGTGGCCGAGCTCGCCGCGGCCGGCGTCGCGATGGACGTCAGCCCGCTGTTCGCCGGCCGGGGCATCCAGCCGGTCGACCCGGCGGACACCCCGCCCGCCCCGTCGTGGTTCATCGACGGCGCCTTCGTCCGCGGCGCCGACGGCCGGCCGCTGCCCGGCGGCCTGCGCTCCGCCGACCAGCCGCTGCTCGCCCCCGCCGCCGGTCGCGGCCAGCAGGCCGCGGACGCGCCAGCTCTCGCGGGCGTGGGCGTCGGCGCGCGGCCGGGCTACGGCGCCGGCGGCGCCCGGCCGCCCGAGGGCAGCGGCACGGACAGCGGGAACCTCGGTACCGGGACGGAGATCACGATGGGCGCCACCGGCGGGACCGCCGCCAGCATCGGCTACGACACGACCAGCGGCACGGCCAACGGAACCGGCGCCGCGCCGGGCCCGGCGGCCTTCGTGCCCGCCGCCAGCAACGGCCACCACCCGGTTGGCCCGCTCACCGGCATGCCGGCACCCGCACCCACCGCCGCGCCCGCCGCCACGCCCGTGCCGGCGGCTACCGCGCTGCCCGCGCCCGCCGCCGTGCCCGCAGCCGCCGCGGTGCCGGGAGCCGCCGCCGTGCCCGCGGCTGCCGCGTCGCCCGCAGCCGCCGCGGTGCCCGGAGCCGCCGCGGTGCCCGCAACCGGTCAGCCGGCGGCACCGCGGACCGCGCTCGACGACGTCGTGCTCGGCTACCTGGGCTTCGCCCGCGAGCTGCTCGCGTCCCAGCACCAGACCGTGCTGCGCTACCTGGACCTCGTCGGTCCGGCGGTGGCGTCCCAGTACCCGTCGGGAGCGCTCGCGCCGCTGGCCGCCGCGCCGGCACTGCCCGTCTCGCAGGTGAGCGTGCCCGCGGCGACGGCGCCTGCCGGCGTGGCGCCGCCCGCGCCACCGCCAGGCCAGCCAGCCGGCCCAGCGGTGGCGGTCCCGCCGGCCGGATTGCTGGCGGCACCGGCGCCCGCGCCGCAGCCCTCGGCGCCGTCGGCGCCGGCGCCCCCGCCGGCCCCGGCCCCGCCGGCCGGGCCGGCGTCCGTGCCCGCTCCGGCCTCGGTCCCCGTCGCGCCGTCCGCGGCCGTGCCGGCACCGCTGGCCAGGTCGGCGCCGCCGGCCGCGCCGCCCGCCCCGGCGTCCGCGGCCGAGCCGGCGGGGCAGCCGGCGGTGCCGGCGCCGGACGAGGTGATGGCGGCCGTGCTGGCGGTGGTGGGGGAGCGGACCGGGTACCCGGCGCGGATGCTGGACCCGGACCTGGACCTCGAGGCGGACCTGAGCATCGACTCGATCAAGCGGGTCGAGATCCTGGCCGCGGTGGCGGACCGGCTGGGGCTGTCCACCGGGGCGGCCGGCGGCGGCGTGGACGAATCGCTGGTCGAGGAGCTGGCCGAGCTCCGCACGGTCCGCGGCATCGTCGACCGGCTGGTCCAGAAGCTGGGCGGCGGCGCTCCCGCTGACCGGGCGTCGGCCACCCCGGCCGCCGCGCCGGCGGCCGTGGCGCCGACCATCCCCGCGTCGCCACCCGCCTCGTCCACGACTGCCCAGCCGACCGGCGAGGCGCTGACTGCCCCAG
>JADGHD010000289.1 GCA_019689615.1 Frankia sp.
TTGGGTTGGTAGATGTGTATAAGTCACTGCACCCGCCCCGCCACCCCTACACCGCCGCGCTGCTGGACGCCGCGCCGGTGCCCGACCCCGCGCGCCAGGCCCAGCGGCGGGCCGCCAGGCGGCCAGCGCTGCGCGACGCCCGCCCGGGGCCGGGGCCGGGCTGCCCGTTCGCCGGCCGCTGCCCGGCCGAGCTGGAGGCGTGCCGCACGGTGCCGCCGCCGGTCCCGACCCCGGACGGCGGCGCCATCGCCTGCCACGCCTACCGGGCACTGCCCGCCGCCGCGGCGGAGCTGCCGGACCAGGGGGCGGCGTGAGTGGGCCGTACGCCGTCGAGGTCATCCGCGACCTGCGGATCCCGACCGGGCAGCCGGGCGCGACCCTGGCCGCCGACCTGTACCGGCCGGTGACCGCAGCCCCGGGACCGGCGCTGGTGACCGTGCTCCCCTACCGCAAGGACGCCTGGGCCGGTCTGCTCAACGAGGCCAACCTGCGCGGGTTCGCCTCCCACGGCTACCCGAGCCTGCTGGTCGACCTGCGCGGCACCGGCTCGTCGGACGGCCCGGCGCGGCCACCGTTCCACCCGGACGACGCCGACGCCGGCGTGGCCGCGGTGACCTGGGCCGCGGCCCAGCCCTGGTGCGACGGCTCGGTCGGCATGTGGGGGCACTCGTACGGGGCGGTCATGGCGATGCGGACGGCCGCCCGCCGGCCACCGGCCCTGCGGGCGATCGTGCCGGTGATGGGGATGACCGACCCGGAGCGCGACTTCGCCCACCCGGCCGGCCGGCGGGGCAACCTCAGCTCGGTCGGCGTCTGGGGCCTGCACACCCTGCTGACCCAGCTCCTGCCCCCGCTGTCGGCCGACGACCCGGCCGAGCGGCGGCGCTGGTCGGAGCGCCGGGAGGCGGAGCCGTACCTGGTCGACCTGGTCCGCCACGGCCCGGGCCACCCGGTCTGGCGCACCCGCGCGGTCGACGTCTCGAGAATCGAGGTGCCGGCGTTGTGCATCGCCGGCTGGCACGACCTGTTCTGCGCCGCCACCATCCGCGACTTCGAGCTGCTGACCAGCCCGAAGCGCCTGCTCGTCGGCCCGTGGACGCACACCATGCCGGAGGCCGCGCCGTTCGCCCCGGCCGACTTCGTCGCGCTGGCCCTCCCCTGGTGGGAACGGTGGCTGCGCGGCATGGACAACGGCGCCGACCGGGAACCGGCCGCGGTCCTCCACCTGCCGACGGCCGGCTGGCGGGCCTTCGACACCTGGCCACCGACGTCGGCGCACCGGTCGTTCGTCAACGCCCCGGGCACCACCCGGCTGCGCCCGGCACGCGGGAGCTCCTCGGCCCCACGGCCACGCCGGGCGGCGCCGGTCGCCGAGCACCGCGGCGACCCCACCGCGGGCACCCTCAGCGGCTTCTGGGCGATGCCCGGCGACGGCCCGGCACACCCGCTCGACCAGCACGACGACGACATGCGCTGCCTGACGCTGACCAGCGGGCCGCTGCCAGCGGACCTGGTCATCATCGGCACCCCCACCGTCGCGCTGTGGCCACCCGCCGCCGGCACGCCGCTGGCGGTCAAGCTCACGGCCGTCGACGGGGCGGGCAGGTCGACCTTCATCACCGCCGGCGACACCACCGGCCAACCCGCCCCCGGCCAACCGGACGCGGCGAAGCTCACGCCGACCTGCCACGTCGTACCGGCCGGCCACCGCCTGCGGGTCACGCTCAACGACGCCGACTTCCCCCGGCTGTGGCCACCACCGGCCGGCCAGCTCGTCCGCCTCGGCTGGCTCGCCCTGACCCTGCCGACGGTCGACCCGCGCGACGGCACCCCGGTCACCGTGCCGGCCCCACCGAAGACGGCGGGCCCGGCGGTCGACGCGGCGGCCCACTGGGTCGTCGCCCGCGACCTCGTGGGCGGCGGCGTCGAGGTCCGGCTGACCGAGGACCTGACCGCGACGATGGCGGCCACGCTGCGGGTCGAGCGGGAGATCGTCGCGGCCGCGCTCCCCGCGCTGCTGCGCGCCACCGCCACGGCGTCGGTCACGCCGTCCACCGGCCCCTCCCGGCAGGTCCGGGTCGAGTTCACCGTCACCGACGCCGACGTCCGGGTGCTCGCCTCGGTGGCCGAGGACGGCTCCCCCACCTGGTCGCGCCGCTGGTCGGCCCGGCCCAGCCGGTGACGGGTGGCCTTCGGCGGACGTCGCTGGCCGCTTCGCCGCGGTCGAGGAAGTACCCGAGCACCTGGGCGCGGCGGGCTCACGTCGGTGCGGCGCATTCACCTGGGTGCGGCGGGTTGTCGCCGCGGGACGGTCACGGAAGGAGGTGTCGACGCCGGGCGGCCGCCTCGTCGCCGGGGCCGGCGGGCCATTCGGCCGGCACGCGGATCGGGCGCCAGGACCCGCCCGCGACCTACGATCGGCCGGTGACCAAGTCGCCGTTAGCCGTGCCAGCCGCCAGTGCCGTGCTCCTGCGTGACCGACCGTCCGGGCTGGAGGTGCTGCTCCTGCGGCGCAGCCTCACCGCGTCGTTCGGGCCGGGCGCCTGGGTGTTCCCTGGCGGGCGGGTCGATCCAGGCGACCTCGGTGACGGCCCGGCGGCCGCGGGGATGGCCGCCGAGGTGGCGGCGGCCAGGCGGGCCGCCGCGCGGGAGACGGCGGAGGAGGCCGGGCTCGAGATCGACCCGGCCGCGCTGGTCCCGCTGTCGCGCTGGTGCCCGCCAGCGATCGCGCCGAAGCGCTTCGTCACCTGGATGCTGCTCGGCGTGGCGCCCGAGCGGGAGGTCGTCGTCGACGGCAGCGAGATCATCGACCACCGCTGGGTCCGCCCGGGGGACGCGATCGCGGCCCGGGACCGGGGCGAGCTCGACCTGATGCCGCCGACCTGGGTGACGCTGTGGACGCTCGCCCAGCACCCCGGCACCGCCGCCGTTCTCGCCGCCGCCGGCGACAGCGAGCCCGAGCTGTTCGAGACCCAGTTCGCCCAGACGCCCGACGGGCTGCTGGCGATGTGGCACGGCGACGTCGGCTACGGCGAGGCGGCGCCGGACATCACCCGGCAGGGCCCGCGCCACCGGCTGTGGATGCTCGGCACCGGCTGGCGCTACGAGCGCGCGAGCTGACCCGCGCCCGGCGCGCCGGCCGGTCGGCGCGTGCGGGCGGCCGTTGCCGCGGGTCAGCGGGGGCGGTAGACGACGAGGCGCGGCGCGGCCGCGGTGATGGTGATCGTGCGCACGCCGTCGGTGGCCTCGCCGTCCATGGCGAACGGGAGCGGCTCGTCCGGTGCCGTCTGAAGACCGAGCTCGTCGGTCCGGGCGTCGGCCCCGGCCGGGGCGGCGGTGATCTCGACGCGGCGGACGGCGCGCTGCTCGTAGACCCGGCAGCGGCGTAGCTGGCCGGTCAGGACCGCGAGCACCAGCCGGATGCGGGCCAGCCGGGCGGCGCCGTCCACCAGCCGCAGGTCGAGCAGGCCCTCGTCGAGCCGGGAGCGGTAGGTGGGGGCGAAGCCGGTCGGGCGGTAGATCCCGTTGCCGACGAAGACCAGCCACAGCCGGCGGCGCTCGCCGTCGATGTCCACCTCGATCGGCGGCTCGTGCCGCAGGATCCAGCCGAGCGCGGTGACCATCGCCGGCCACTTGCCGAGCCGCTTCTCGATCCGCTCCCGGATGGCGACCATGTCCGCGTAGCCGCCGAGGCTCGCGGTGTTCAGGAACAGCCCCTCGAACCGCTCGCCGGTGGCCCCGAGGCCGTGGACCCGGCCGACGTCGACGGCGACAGCGCTGCCCTCGCGCACCGCCCGCACCGTGTCGGCGAGCCCGCCGCTGGCGGTCAGCCCGAGGTCGGCGGCGAAGTGGTTCAGCGTGCCGGCCGGGAAGACGGCGAGTGGCAGCCCGTGGGCGATGGCGCGGGCAGCGGCGGCGTTGACCGTGCCGTCCCCGCCGGCCACCCCGAGCACCCGGGCGCTGGCCGCCGCGGCGTCCAGCGCGGCGTCCAGGTCGTCGTGCGGCCCGACCTCGACCACCTTGGCCGCGGGCAGCTCGGCCCGCAGCAGCCCGGCGACGTCGAGCGCGCCGCCGAGCCGGCCGCCGCCCGGGCCGGAGCTGGCGTTCACGACCACCGTGAGCCCGTCCCCGTCCGGCAGGGCCGGCGCCCATGCGGAGGCCGGACGGGCGCGGGCCGGCGCCCTGGGACGCCGCGGCATGACCTTGGTGGTGATCAGGGCGCAGCCCGCGCCGAGGGCGGCGCCGGCGATGACGTCGCTCGGGTAGTGCACCCCGACGTAGACCCGGGAGAACGCGACCGCGGCGGCGAGCGCGCCGACCGGGATGGCCGCCCCTGGGGCGTCGAGGGCCACGCCGGTGGCGAAGGCGACCGCCGATGCGGCGTGGCCGGACGGGAACGAGAAGGTCGAGTGCTCGCGGCGGGGGCGGCGGACCTGCGGGACGACGTGGTTGGCCGGCCGGTTGCGCCGGAACACCAGCTTGGCAGGGCCGTTGGCGACGGCGCTGGCCACGCCCAGGGCGAGCATCCCGCGCACGGCGGCCCGCCGGCGCCGGCCACGGGTCGCGCCCAGCGCGGCGGCGGTCCCCCACCACAGCAGGCCGTGGTCGGCGGCGTGGGTGAGGCGCGGCAGCAGCGGGTCCGCGATCGGGCGGGCCCGGGCGATCGCCGCGAACAGGGCCCGGTCGACGGCGCCGAGCCGGGAGACCCCGCCGCGCAGGTTGATGGCGCGGGCAGCGGACGGGCGGCGCTCGTCGTGGCGGTGGTCGCCGGGCTCGCGTCGGCGTGGACGTACCGTCACGCGCGTACGCTACCCGCCCACGCGCCGGCCACCGGGCCGGCGACAGGACACCCAGCCCGGCGGGGGTGGCCGCGCTGGCGGGCCGTGCCGGGCGCTGGCCGGCCGGTCAGGCGGCCGTGCCCGGGCCGGTGCCGGTCAGCAGGGGTGGTGGTCCTGCAGCGGGATCAGCGCGGCCAGCGGGGTGGTCAGCCGGGCGAACAGGGCCGGGTCGAGCAGGTCCTCGACGAGCAGCGCGCAGGCGAGGTCCGCGCACAGCTCCATCACCCGCTGGTCGGCCGAGGTGTCCGCGGTCAGCAGGGCACCGCCGCGGCACTGCGGGCAGGGCCGCCAGAAGCCCTCGGCCGCGCTGCGGCGGACCAGCGTCCAGACCCGGCGCCGGCCGGTGAGCACGGCGGTGCCGAAGGCGGCATCCATCGCCTCCTGGTGGCTGGACTCGTCCCGGGTGAGCGCCGTCGCCAGCAGGCCCTCGAACACCGCTGAGCTGTTCGGGTCGTGGCAGCGGACCGCGAGCCGGGGCAGCGCGGCCAGCACCCGCTTGACGTCGGCAGCCGAGGGGCCGAGGTCGGGTTCGTGGGAGCGCACCCGGGGGTACACCGTGCGCCAGGGACGCATCAGGCCGGCGTACTCGCTGCGGCTGAGCACCGGGCGGGCGTACGCGGCGGCGAGCGCGTCGCGCATGGAGCGCAGCGCGGTCGCGGTGATCGCCGGGTCGACGGAGACGTAGTCGGCGCCGGCCAGGTCGTCGGCATAGATCGCCGAAAGCGCGTCGAACGCCGCGAGGACCTCGACGACGAGCGGGGACTCCGGCGAGAGCGCCCGGTCGCGGGCGGCGGCCAGGGACGGCGAGTTGCGCCACTCGGCGGCCAGCCGGACCAGCTCGTCGTCGGTGGTGTGCACCAGCTGGGCGAGGATGCCCAGGATGTTCCGCAGGTTGGGGTGGTCCTCGAGCCGCTCGATGCGGCGGGCCCGCAGGATCATGCGGCGGCTCCGGCAGGCAGCAGCCCCAGGGTGGGCTTTCGGCGGACGGTACGCGTGCCCGGCGCGGGCGCGGTGGCCCGGCGCGGCCCCATGGACGCCGCCGGCGCGTGGTGCGCGGGCCCCGTCCGTGGCCAGACGGCGGGTGAGCCCATCAGAGCAGCCGTCACGTGGTCCCTCCTTGCCTGTCCCCGCGCCCCCGTCGCGCGCTGCCGGCCGCGCGGCTGCCGAGAGGGCAGCACGCGGGCACTCTCACCCCGGGCTGGAAGCCCAGCGGGCCACGCGCCAGCCGCGGCGGACACCGACCGCACCCGCGCGCCGGGCGGCCCGCCGTCAGGATCCGGCCGGCGGACGCCGGTCTGCGGCCACACGTTGCCCGTGAGCCTCGGTCCGGAGCCAGGGCCCGGTTCCATCCCTCGGTACAGAGCGTCAGCCACGACAGCCTAGTGCGGTGCCGAAGCCGTCGCACCCGAAGTGACGGATAAACCCTGCTCCGAGCAACGTGCCTGGCCCGGCCCGGCGAGCCCTGGCCCGCCGGTACTCCGAAACCAGGTCACGCTACGCCCGATGGACACTCATAGTAGCCAAGCTCGACGGTCCGTTGGCGGAACGGGCGCGGCAAGCGCCGGGATGCGCCGGGTGTGCCCGGCGAGAAGCGCTGCGCCACCGCCGCTCGCGGCAAACCGTGGGCCCGCTCACAAGGGGTTTGTCGGCGCGGGGGGGGGGGGGGGGGGGGGGGGGGGGCCCCCCCCCCCCCCCGGCGGGGGAGTAAAAAAAAGGGGCCCCCC
>JADGHD010000290.1 GCA_019689615.1 Frankia sp.
GCTCCCCCCGCCGAGTCCACCCCCGAGCCGGCCAAGGGCACCGCGCGGGTCAAGCGCGGGATGGCCGAGATGCTCAAGGGTGGCGTGATCATGGACGTCGTCACCCCGGAGCAGGCGAAGATCGCCGAGGACGCCGGTGCCGTCGCCGTGATGGCGCTGGAGCGGGTCCCCGCCGACATCCGCGCCCAGGGCGGAGTCGCCCGGATGAGCGACCCGGAAATGATCCAGGGGATCATCGAGGCGGTGTCCATCCCGGTGATGGCCAAGGCCCGGATCGGCCACTTCGTCGAGGCGCAGGTGCTGCAGGCGCTCGGCGTCGACTACATCGACGAGTCCGAGGTGCTCACTCCGGCCGACCCGCAGCACCACATCGACAAGTGGTCGTTCACGGTCCCGTTCGTCTGCGGGGCGACCAACCTCGGCGAGGCGCTGCGCCGGATCGCCGAGGGCGCCGCGATGATCCGCTCGAAGGGCGAGGCAGGCACCGGCGACGTCTCCAACGCCGTGGTGCACATGCGCACGATCCGGGCGGAGATCGCCCGGCTGTCGGCGCTGCCGGCCGACGAGCTCTACACCGCGGCCAAGGAGCTGCGGGCCCCGTACGAGCTGGTGGCCGAGGTCGCCCGGCTCGGCCGGCTGCCCGTGGTGCTGTTCACCGCCGGCGGCATCGCCACCCCGGCGGACGCCGCGATGATGATGCAGCTCGGCGCGGACGGCGTGTTCGTCGGCTCCGGCATCTTCAAGTCCGGCGACCCGGTGCGGCGGGCGCGCGCGATCGTCGAGGCGACGACGATGTACCAGGACCCCGGCGTGATCGCCAAGGTCTCCCGCGGCCTCGGCGAGGCCATGGTCGGGATCAACGTCTCCGAGCTGCCGCCCTCCGCCCGCTACGCCGACCGCGGGTGGTGAGGGTGGCCGAGACGGCGCGCCGGGCACGCCAGGGCGGCCGGCGCCGGCTCGGGCTCGTCCGGCGGCGGGGGTGACGATGACGGACGCTTCCCGCATCGGGGTGCTCGCGCTGCAGGGCGACGTGCGCGAGCACGCGAGGGCGTTGACCGCTGCGGGTGCCCAGCCGGTCGAGGTGCGCCGCCCGGCCGAGCTGGCCGGCGTCGACGGCCTTATCCTGCCGGGCGGCGAGTCGACCACGATCGGGCGGCTGCTGCGCATCTTCGGGCTGCTGGAGCCGCTGCGCGCGGCGGTGGCCGATGGGCTGCCGGTGTACGGCTCGTGCGCCGGCATGATCCTGCTGGCGGCCGACATCCTGGATGGCCGGCCGGACCAGCCGCTGATCGGCGGGCTGGACGTGGTCGTGCGGCGCAACGCCTTCGGGCGGCAGGTCGACTCGTTCGAGGCCGACCTGCACGTCGTCGGGGTGGACGGGCCGCCCGTGCACGCCGTCTTCATCCGGGCACCGTGGGTGGAGAAGGTGGGGGACGGGGTCTCCGTGCTGGCCAGCGTTGGGGAGCACCCGGTGGCCGTCCGGCAGGGCAACCTGCTGGCCACCTCGTTCCACCCGGAGCTGACGGGAGACACCCGGATGCACGAGCTGTTCGTGTCGATGGTCAACGGCCGGCAGGAAGCCGGCGGCTGACGGCGGACGCGCTGGCGGCAGCGGCCGGGCGGTCCTCGGCCGGGGAATGTGAAGGGGTAGCTGGCAGGGTGCGATCGTCGGTCGATGCCGCACCCGTCGCCGGCGCCGCGCCGTGGAGGGGTCGACGGGGCACCGGCCGGACGGCCGCGCCCTCGCCGGCATGGGAGCTAGAGGGGCAGAGGGTATGAGCGGTCACTCCAAGTGGGCGACCACCAAGCACAAGAAGGCGGTTATCGACGCCCGCCGGGGCAAGCTGTTCGCGAAACTGATCAAGTCGATCGAGGTGGCCGCCCGGACCGGTGGCGGCGACCCGGCCGGCAACCCGACGCTCGCGGACGCGATCGCCAAGGCCAAGTCGCAGTCGGTACCGAACGACAACATCGAGCGCGCGGTCAAGCGGGGCTCCGGCGAGCTGGCCGGCGGCGCCAACTACGAGACGGTCACCTACGAGGCCTACGGCCCCGGCGGCGTCGCGATCCTGGTCGAGTGCCTGACCGACAACCGCAACCGGGCCGCCTCCGACGTCCGCGTCACCATCACCCGCAACGGCGGGACGGTCGCCGACCCGGGCTCGGTGTCCTACCTGTTCAACCGCAAGGGCGTGGTGCTGGTCAGCAAGACCGAGGGGCTGACCGAGGACGACGTCCTGCTGGCCGTGCTCGACGCCGGCGCGGAGGAGGTCAACGACCTCGGTGAGGCGTTCGAGGTGGTGACCGAAGCGACCGACCTGCACGCGGTCCGGGTCGCCGCGACCGACGCCGGCCTGACCGTCGACTCGGCCGAGATCTCCTGGATGCCCAGCGTCAACGTCCCGCTGGATCCCGAGCCGGCGCGCAAGGTGCTCAAGCTGGTGGAGGCGCTGGAGGACCTGGACGACGTCCAGTCGGTCTGGTTCAACGCGGACATCTCCGACGAGGTCATGGAGCTCGCCGCCGGCTGACCCGGTTCGGCTGGGTGCGTGCCGGCGTGTCTGTCCTGTCCGGCCGGCCCCCTCGGTACTAGGATCCGAACGGATGTTCGCCGGACATGGCGGCGGCCGCGCCGGTCACTACGGCGTCGGTTGCGGCGGCGTCGGTTGCGGCGGCGCCGGGCACACTCGCGCCGGCACGGTCACGTTAGTCAGGGCCGCGCCGGTCAGGGCCGCGTCCGCGTGCCCGCGGCCACGCGGCACGCCGTCATGCCGGCCGGGTGCCGGGCCGCGGGTGGCCCGTGGCCGACGGCGGCGGAGCACGCCGGGAGGGAGGGTCAGCCGGGTGCGGGTGCTGGGCGTGGACCCGGGGCTGACCAGGTGCGGGCTGGGCGTCGTCGACGGCCTGGGCGCCGGGCGCCAGGCCGGGCTCGTCGAGGTCGGAGTGGTGCGCACCCCGCCGGGCGAGGACGTCGCCCTGCGGCTGCGCGCCATCGCCGACCGGATCGACGACTGGCTGGACCGCCACCAGCCGGAGGCGGTCGCCGTCGAGCGCGTGTTCAGCCAGGCGAACGTGCGCACCGTGATGGGCACAGCCCAGGTCGGCGCCGTCGCGATCATCGCAGCCGCCCGTCGCGGCCTGCCGGTCGCGCTCTACACCCCCAGCGAGGTCAAGGCGGCCGTCACCGGCAGCGGCCGGGCGGACAAGAGCCAGGTGACCTTCATGATCACAAAGCTGCTCGGACTGGCGGAGCCGCCAGCGCCGGCCGACGCCGCCGACGCGCTCGCGCTCGCCCTCTGCCACCTGTGGCGGGGCCCGGCGCTCGCGCGGGTGCGGGCGGCCGTCACCGCGGCCGGTGGGGGCGCGCCATGATCGCGTCGGTTGCCGGCACGGTGCTGTCGGTGTCGCCGACGTCGGCGGTGGTCGAGGTCGGTGGCGTCGGGCTGCTCGTCCAGTGCACCCCGGCGACGCTCGCCGGGCTCACGGTCGGCGAGCCGGCCCGGCTCGCGGCGACGCTCGTCGTGCGGGAGACGGAGCTGACCCTCTACGGCTTCGCCGACGCCGACGAGCGCGACGTCTTCGAGATCCTGCAGGGCGCGGCCGGGGTCGGGCCCAAGCTCGCCCAGGCGGTGCTCGGCGTGCTCTCCCCGGACGACGTGCGCCGCGCGGTCGCCGAGGAGGACCTCGACACGCTGACCAGGGTGCCGGGCATCGGCCGCAAGAGCGCCCAGCGGATCACGCTGGACCTCAGGGACCGCCTCGGCCCGCCGCGCCCGGACGCCCCGCGGGCCGCCGGCCCGGCCGCCGCCGGACGGATCATGCCGGCCCAGCGGACGCCGGCCGAACAGGTGACCGACGCGCTGCTCGGCCTTGGCTACTCGGCCCGCGAGGCCGAGCAGGCGGTGGCCGCGGCCACCGCGGGCGACGGCGCGACCAGCGATGTCCCGGCGCTGCTGCGCGCGGCGCTCGCGGTACTGCGGCCGCGCTAGCCGGCCGGCCAGCCGTCGCACAGACAGGGGAGCACGACGACAGTGGGGCGAACGGGTGGCGACGATGGCCTGGTGGCGGCCTCCGCCAGCGCCGAGGAACGCGCCTTCGAGGCCGGGCTGCGGCCGCGCACGCTCGCCGAGTTCGTCGGCCAGCGCAAGGCCAGGGAGCAGCTCTCGATCATGCTGGCCGGGGCCAGGGGGCGCGGCCGCCCGCCGGACCACGTGCTGCTGTCCGGCCCGCCCGGCCTGGGCAAGACCAGCCTCGCCATGATCATCGCGCAGGAGCTGTCGGTCCCGCTGCGGATGACCAGCGGGCCGGCGATCGAGCGCGCCGGCGACCTGGTCGCCATCCTCACCGCGCTCTCCCCGGGCGAGGTGCTGTTCGTCGACGAGATCCACCGGATCGCCCGCCCGGCCGAGGAGCTGCTGTACTCCGCGATGGAGGACTTCCGGGTGGACGTGGTGCTCGGCAAGGGGCCGGGCGCCACCGCGATCCCGCTCGACGTCGCCCCGTTCACCCTGGTCGGCGCGACCACCCGGGCCGGCCTGCTGACCGGGCCGCTGCGCGACCGGTTCGGCTTCACCGCGCACCTCGACTTCTACGACACCGAGGAGCTGACCGCGGTGCTCGAGCGGTCGGCCCGCCTGCTCGGGGTGGAGCTCACCCCCCAGGGGGCGGTCGAGGTGGCCAGCCGCTCCCGCGGCACCCCCCGGATCGCCAACCGGCTGCTGCGCCGGGTCCGCGACTACGCCGAGGTCCGCGCGGACGGGGTGGTCAGCCTGGAGGTCGCCCGGGCCGCGCTGAAGGTCTACGACGTCGACCCGCTCGGCCTGGACCGGCTCGACCGGGCGGTGCTCGGCGCGCTGGTCAAGCGGTTCGGCGGCGGGCCGGTTGGGCTGACCACGCTGGCCGTCTCGGTGGGGGAGGAGCCCGACACCGTCGAGGACGTCTGCGAGCCCTTCCTGCTGCGCGCCGGCCTGATCGCGCGGACCGCCCGCGGCCGGGTGGCCACCCCGGCCGCCTTCGCCCACCTCGGCTACGACCCCCCGCCCGGACCGCTGCCCGGCCAGGGCGGCGCCACGTCGCTCGCGGGCTCCTGGCGCGGGGACGGGCCCGAGCCGGCCACCCTGTTCGACGAGTCGGTGGACGGGGCGCCGGGCGAGTCCTGAGCAGCCGGCGCCGCCCGCCGGTTCGCCCCCGCGGCCCGCCGCCAGACCCCGCCTGCCCGCACCGCGCGGCCACATCGGCCACGGTCCGTCCTGTCGGCCGGACGAACCCACGGTTGCCCTCACCTTGCGTGAATGTGGCGGTACGGTACCGACTGGCGGCCGGCCTCGCGAACGGCGCCACGACCGCGCGACCGGGTCGGACCAGAACAGCCACGGCCGTCATGCCGGGGCGCCCGTCCGGCCACCGTCGCGGATACGTACGATCGGCCGCGACACCGAGGAGGACAGGACGTGCACGATTTCGCGACCGTCGTGGCGCTGGCCACCGCGAACGGCGGCAACGATGGCGGCGGCAGTGGACTGGGCGGTCTGATCCTGCCGCTGCTCATCGTCCTCGTGGCGATCTACTTCATCACCGTCCAGCGCCGACGGACGCGACAGGCGCAGCAGGAGCTGGCGCGGCTCAAGCCCGGTACGCTGATCATGACCCGCGCCGGGCTGTACGCGACGGTCGTCGAGGTCGACGGCCAGGACGTGCTGCTGGAGGTGGCGCCGGACGTCGTCTGCCGGTTCTCCAAGGGCGCGATCGGCCGGGTGATCAGCTCCCCGCCGGAGAGCGAGTCCGGCGAGGAGGGCGAGGCGGCCGGCGAGCGGGCCGAGCAGCCCGAGGGCGGCGAGCCGAAGGCCGCGGCCGGCGAGGAGCCGGAGTCCGGCCAGGACAAGCCGAAGAAGACGCTCTAACCGGCGCGGCCCGCGCCGCGCGCTCCTCGGGAGGCCAGGTGCCGGCGCGCGCCCGCGGCCCGCGCCGGGTCGGATACGTTGGCTCCGGCCGGGATCATCGGCGATCCGGCGGTGAGAAGGGATATGGCGTTGGCACGTCGGTCGACGCGGTCGCGAGAGACGCGCCCGTTCTGGCTCCGGCTGTGGGTCCTCGCCGGGGTCTTCGTGGTGCTCTACGGGGCCATGGCGCTGACCGGGACCTTCACCCCCCGCCTCGGCCTGGACCTGCAGGGCGGGACCAGCGTCATCCTCACCCCGCGCTCCACCCAGGAGGGTCAGGGCGTCGACAGCGGCGCGGTCAACAAGGCGGTCGACATCATCCGCGAGCGGGTCGACGGCCTTGGCGTGGCCGAGGCCGAGGTCAAGCGGTCCGGCGACCAGATCGAGATCTCGGTGCCCGGCCGCGGCCGGGCCGACGTCGTCGACCTCGTCGGCCAGACCGCCGAGCTGCGCTTCCGCGAGGTCTACGCCTCCGACGCGGCGGGGCCGTCCACGCCGGAGCCGACCGCGAGCCCGACCGTCGAGCCGACGCTCGAGCCGTCCGCGGCCCCCACCACCGGCGAGCCGGCCAGCCCGACGCCGGGCGCCACCGGGGCCGCCA
>JADGHD010000291.1 GCA_019689615.1 Frankia sp.
GCCACCTACGCCGAGCTGGGGCTGCCGGCCGAGCCGTTCGCCTCGGTCGGCTTCTTCGCCCCGCCGTTGCCCGGCGATCCCAGCGGCCGGCCGTTCGTCAGCTCCCGGCCGACCGGGGTGAGCGCGTTCTGGTGGACGCTGCAGGAGTTCTGCGCCCAGGAGCTGCTGCAGTTCGTCTTCGCCGACGCCGAGGACGACCGCAACCAGTACACGATCGTCGTCCACCAGGTGCTGACCCGGCTGCGCTCGGACGCCGTCCCGGCCGGCGACGACGGCGCGGTGAAGATCGAGGGCCAGGTCCTGCGGACCTACGAGGAGCTGGTCGACTTCATCGTCGACCGGGTCACCGACGACGCCACCCGCGCCCGCTGGGCCGGGCCGGCGACCGGGATCGGCACCGTCAACGCGTTCGTCCGCCGGCTGCGCTCGTCCCAGCGGGCGCTGCGGACGCTGGTCCGCGCCGACCTGCCGGACCAGGCCAGCCGCCGGATCTCCACCGCCGACCAGCAGGTGACCGTCATCGACCTGCACAACCTGCCGGAGCGGGCGCAGCGGTTCGTCGTCGGCGTGGTGCTCGCCGCCGAGACCCGGCGCAAGGAGGAGGCCGGACCGGGCGGGCTGCTGTTCACCATGCTCGACGAGCTGAACAAGTACGCCCCGCGGGAGGGCTCCAGCCCGATCAAGGAGGTGCTCCTCGACATCGCCGAACGCGGCCGGTCGCTGGGCATCATCCTGGTCGGCGCGCAGCAGACCGCGAGCGAGGTCGAACGGCGGATCATCGCGAACAGCTCCATCAAGGTCGTCGGCCGGCTGGACACGGCCGAGGCCGGCCGCCCGGAGTACGGCTTCCTCCCGCCGGGGCAGCGGGCCCGGGCGACGCTGGCCAAACCGGGCACGATGTTCGTCTCCCAGCCGGAGATCCCGGTGCCGCTGGCCGTCTCGTTCCCCTTCCCGGCGTGGGCGACCCGGCCGGCAGAGGCCGACCTGGACGCCCGGCCCAGCCCGCCGGCGCACGCGGGCGGCGACGCGCCGGCGGCGCCCGGCCCGCGGCGCGACCCGTTCAGCCTGCTGCCCGGCGGTGGCGCCGGCTCCGGCGGCCCCGCCGACCTCGACGACCTCGACGACGACCCGGCGCCGTTCTGACCCACCCGTCCCGCCGCCGCGAAGGACCCGCGCCATGAGACACCCGCAGCCATGAGGTTCCTGCACACCTCGGACTGGCACCTCGGCTCGTCGCTGAAGGGCCGCAGCCGGCTCGACGACCAGGCGAAGGTGATGCGCGAGATCGTCGGCATCGCCCGGGACAACGAGGTGGACGCGGTCCTGGTCGCCGGCGACGTCTACGACTCGGCGGCGCCGTCGGCCGAGGCCCAGCGGCTCGCCGTGGGCACGTTGCTGCGGCTTCGCCGCACCGGCGCCGAGGTCATCGTGATAGCTGGCAACCACGACCACGCGGCCACGTTCGACGCCTACAGCCCGCTGATGCGCGCCGCCGGGATCACGATGATCGGCACCCCGCGCCATCCCGAGCAGGGCGGGGTCATCTCGTTCCAGGCCCGCGGGACCGGCGAGCCGGTGCGGGTGGCGCTGCTGCCGTTCGTCTCCCAGCGCCAGATCGTCCGGGCGGCGGAGATCGTCAGCCAGTCGCCGACCGAGGGCAGCGGCCTCTACTACGAGCGGGTCCGCGCGATGCTGCGCGTCCTGGCCACCGGTTTCGCCGACGACGCGGTCAACCTGGTGCTGGCCCACCTGACGGTGACCGGCGGCCGGCTGGGCGGCGGGGAGCGGCAGGCGCAGACCATCTTCGACTACCACGTGCCCGCGGCGGCGTTCCCCGCCGACGCCCACTACGTCGCGCTCGGCCACCTGCACCGCCGCCAGACCCTGCCGGCGCCCTGCCCGGTCGAGTACAGCGGCTCACCGCTGGCCATCGACTTCGGCGAGGACGACCACGCCCCGTCGGTACGGCTGGTCGAGGTCGCGCCGGGGGTGCCGGCGCGTGGCCGCGACATCCCGATCGCCTCCGGGCGGCGGCTGCGGACCGTCCGTGGGACCGTGGCGGAGCTGGCCGAGCACGCGGCGGAGTACGGCGACGCGCTGCTGCGGGTGTGGGTGCGCGAGCCGGCCCGGGCGGGGCTGCGCGACGAGGTGCAGGAGCTGCTGCCGAACGCGCTCGAGGTGCGGATCGACCCGGAGTTCGTGCCCGCGGCCACCGCCAGCCGCCCGCGCCCGGCCGAGCCCGGGCGTCAGCGCGGCCCGGCCGACCTGTTCCGCGAGTACCTGGGCAGCGAGGGCGTCGCCGACACCCGGCTGGAGGCGCTGTTCGCCGAGCTGCACGACGAGGTTGTCGGTGCCGGGGAGCATGGTTAGCCCGTGCGCGGCCGCCCGGCCGCGCGGGCGTGGGTGACCGCCGGGACCGGGCCCGCGTGACGGGCTCCGCCGGGCCAGGGCCCGCCGGGAAGGGGTGATGATGCGGCCGGTGCTGCTGGAGATGGCCGGGTTCGGGTCGTTCCGCGACCCGGCGGCCATCGACTTCACCGACGCGGACTACTTCGCGCTGGTCGGGCCGACCGGCTCGGGCAAGTCGACGGTCATCGACGCGATGACGTTCGCGCTGTTCGGCTCGGTGCCACGGTGGGACAACCGGCGCACGGTGTCGCTGGCGCTGGCCCCGACCGTCACCCGCGGCACCGTGCGGCTGGTGTTCGACGCCGCCGGGCAGCGCTACGTCGTCGCCCGGGAACTGCGCCGCCAGTCCAACGGCAACGTCACCGTCCGCAACGCCCGGCTGGAGAAGCTGGCCGACCCGGCGGGCACCGGCGCCCGCGACGAGCCGCCCGGCGAGGTGCTGGCCGCCGACTCGCAGGTGAGCCAGGCCGTCGAGAAGCTGCTGGGGCTCACGTTCGAGCACTTCTGCACGTGCGTGGTGCTGCCACAGGGCGACTTCGCCGAGTTCCTGCACGCCAGGCCGGCCGAGCGGCAGAAGATCCTGACCAGGCTGCTGGGCCTAGGCGTCTACGAGGAGATCCGGGCCAAGGCCGCCGAGCGGGCGTCCGACAGCCAGCGCCGCGCCGCCCTGCTGGCCGAGCAGCTGGGCGAGTACCAGGACGCGACCCCGGCGGCCGAGGCCGCCGCCGCGGACCGGGTGCGCGCGCTGACCGAGCTGTCCGGGCAGGTCGACGCGGCGCTGGCGGAGCTCGCCACCCGGGCGGCCGCGGCCAGGGAGGCCGCCACCCAGCTCGCCGCGGTCACCGAGGAACGCGACCGGCTGGCGGCGCTGCGGACCCCGGACGACGTCGCCCCGCTGACCACCCGGCTGCGCGCGGCCTACCAGGCCGCGGTGCTGGCCGGCGAGCGCCGCCAGGAGGCCGAGCGGGCGGACACCGCGGCCAGGGCCGCGCTCGCCGAGGCCCCCGAGCGCGGCCCGCTGGAGCGGGCCCGCCGCGACCACGACGAGCTCGCCCAGCTCGACGCCGGCCTGCCGGGGCTGCGGGCGGCGCACGCCGCCGCCCGGTCGGCCCTGGCCGCGGCGACGGCGGCGGTGACCACGGCGCGCCGGGCACGCGACGACGCGGCCGCCGCCCGCGACCGGGCCGGCGAGCTGGCCAAGCAGGCGGGCGAGGAGGTGGCCCGGCTGCGCGCCGAGGCCGGCCAGCTCGCCGCCGTGCGCACCCCGCCCGGCGTGGCGGAGCTCGCGAGCCGGCTGGCCGCGGCGCAGCGCGCGCTGGCCGAGGCCACCGAACGGCGCCAGGCGGCGGAGCGGGCCGACGACGAGGCCAGGGCGGCGCTGGCGAGCGTCCCGCTGCCCCGCGCGACGCTGGAGCGCGCCCGCCGCGACCACGAGGCACTCGCGGCGCTGCGCCCCGAGATCGAGACGGCCACGCGGGCACACGCGACGGTCGCCGCCCGCCGCGACGAGGCGCTCGCCGCCGCCGAGCGGGCGCGGGCGCAGCGCGACGCGGCGGCCGAGGAGCTGGAGCGGGCGACCCGCGCGGACCTCGCGGCGAGCCTGCGGGCGCACCTCGTCGTCGGCGAGCCCTGCCCGGTCTGCGCGCACCCCGTCGCCGCCGTCCCCGCCCACGGCCACGGCGCCGACGAGCCGGAGGGGGCGGCGCCACGGCGGGCCCGGGCCGCGCTCGAGGAGGCCCAGCGGGTCCTGCAGGAACGGGAGGCGGCGGTCCAGGCCGCGGCCCAGACGGAGTACGAGGCGCGGGTGCGGCTGCGCGGGCTGCGCGAGCGCGGCGAGGAACTCGCCGCCGCCCTCGCCGGCCTGCCGGGCCTGCCCGAGGTGACGGCCGCGCTCGCCGAGCTGGACCGGCTCGAGCGGGCGGCGACGCAGGCCGGCCGCGAACTGCGGTCCGCGCGGTCGGGGGCGGCCCAGGCCGAGCAGGCGGCGGCCCGGCTGACCGCGGACGGCGCCCGGGCCAGGGCGCAGCTCGCGGCGGTCCGGGACCCGCTGGTCGCGCTGGGCGCGCCGACGCTCGACGACGCCGACCTGGCCGCGGCCTGGGCCGGCCTGGTCGAGTGGGCCGGCGGCCTGGCCCGGCGACGGGCCGACGAGCTGCGGACGGCCACGGCCCGGGAGGCCGGCGCCAAGGAGGCGCTGCGGGCGGCCGAGCAGGCGTACGCGGCCGCGCTGGCCACCGCGGACCAGGCCGAACGCGACCAGCTGCGGGCCGTCGCCGACGAACAGGCGGCGGCCGGCCGGCTGGCGAACGCCCAGCAGCGGGCGGACCAGCTGCGGGACGCGCTGGCCGGCGGGCCGGGCGCGGACGAGGTCTCGGCGGCGCTCGCCGAGCTGGACCGGCTGGCCCAGGCGGCCCGGCAGGCCGACGCCGACCTGCGGGCGGCCCGCAAGGCTGCCGACGACGCCGACGCCGAGGTGCGCCGGGCCGAGCAGGCCCTCGGCGCTGCCCGGGCGACCCTGACCACGACCCGGGACGCGCTCGTCCCGCTGGGCGCCCCGCCGCTCGGCGGGCAGGACCTGCTGGCCGACTGGGCGGCGCTCACCGACTGGGCGGCGGGCGAGGCCGCCGCCCGCGACGCCCGGCTGCCGGCGCTGCGCCAGGCCGTCGCCGTGGCCCAGGAGTCGACCGCGGCCGCCCGCCGCGAGCTGACCGAGCTGCTCGCCGCGCACGAGATCGAGCTGCCGGACGTCGGCGGGGAGCTGGCCGACGCCGCCGCCCGGGCGGTGACGACCGCGCTGGAGCGGGCGCGGGCGCGGCACGCCCGGGTCGTCGAGCGGCGGGCAGCGGCCGCCCGGCTGGCCGACCAGCTCGCCGACGCCCGGGAGGCCCAGCAGGTGGCGGCCCAGCTCGCCCGGCTGCTGCGGTCGGACAAGTTCCAGCGCTGGCTGGTCGCCGAGGCGCTCGACACGCTGGTCGAGGACGCCTCCCGCACGCTGCGCGAGCTGTCCGGCGGCCAGTTCGACCTGTCCCACGAGGACGGCGAGTTCGTCATCGTCGACCACGCCGACGCCGACTCGCGCCGGCCGGTGCGCACGCTGTCCGGCGGGGAGACGTTCCAGGCCAGCCTCTCCCTCGCGCTCGCGCTGTCGGCGCAGCTGTCCACGCTGGCCGCGGCCGGCGCCGCCCGGCTCGACTCGATCTTCCTCGACGAGGGCTTCGGCACCCTGGACGACGCGACCCTCGACGTCGTCGCCAGCACGCTGGAGAACCTCGCCAGCGGCGCCGGCACCGCCGCTGGCGGTGCGGGCCGGATGGTCGGCCTGGTCACCCACGTGCGCACGCTGGCCGAGCGGGTGCCGGTACGGTTCGCCGTCAGCCGCGACCAGCGCACCTCGACCGTTGTCCGGGAGACCACGTGACCATCGGCACCACCGCCCCGGCACCGCCCTGGCCGCGCGCCGGCGGCGGCATGCGGTTCAGCGTCGACGCCTGGGACCCGAGCTACGGGACCTCCGTCGCCGAGGACGGCCTGCGCGAGGCGACGACCCCGGCGAACGCCGACGTCGAGGTGCCGGCCGCCGACTGGCAACCGGTCGCGCTGCCCGGCGAGCGGGGCCTGTCCGTCACCCCGCCGTCGGCCGTGCTGTTCGTCGACGGGGTGCGCCGGGTCGAGGCGCGCGCCTGGATCCACGACGTCGCGCCGGACGGCAGCGCCAGCTCCGCCGCTCCCGCCATCTGCGCCTCGTACGCGGGCGGGGTCGTCTGCTGCTGCCCGGCCGGCGCCCACCTGCTCGCCGCGCAGGTCCGCCGCGGGCTGTTCACCTCGGCCCGCCACGCCCGGGACGTGCGCACGCGCGAGGGCGTCTACCAGGTCCACCACTGCGCGGGCAGCAGCCCCGAGGCGCTGAGCCTGGCCGTGCAGCGGGAGCTTTCCGGACTGGAGATCACCACCGCCGTGCGCGCCCGCCAGGAACTGCCCGCGCACCACCCGGCGTCCGACGGCAGCGCGAACCCCGCCGGCCCCGCGGACGACGCGCTGCTCGTCGTCGACGGGCCGCTGCGCAGCGGCGCCCACCCGCGCACGGTCGGCTTCGTCAAGACGCACCACTCGTCCTACCTGGACGGCCC
>JADGHD010000292.1 GCA_019689615.1 Frankia sp.
GCGGGCGGCGGGCTCACTTCGGGGGGTCGATCAGCGGCACGCCCAGGTCGAGGACCTCGGCGGCGCGGGCCTCGGCGCGCCGGGCCGCCCGCCGCTGCGGGGAGCCGAGGGCGAGGTAGTGGCCGGCGTGCCGGGTCCCGGCGGACAGGAAGCTCAGCGCCAGCGCCCGGGCGCCGTCGGCGAGCAGAAGCCGGGCGCTCGGCGAGGCCGACGCGGCGGTGAACCCGGGCTCGTGGTTGCCGCAGCCGCCGGTGTCCAGCCGCAGCATCGGCTGGATCATCGGGATGGCCCAGGACAGGTTGCCGACGTCGGTGCTCGCCGCCCGCCCGGACGGCGGGGTGTAGGTCTCGCCGCCGACGTCCCCGCCGGGCCCGTCGTCGAGGAAGCCGAGGTCCACGCCGTCGAAGCGCGGGCAGGCCTCGGCGAACAGCCGGGACAGGAGCCGGTCGTAGCGGATCTCGGAGAACCGCGGCAGGGTGCGGCGCAGTGTCGGCTCGCAGCCGCTGGCCAGCCCTCCTGCGCGCAGGCAGTCGCTGACCCGGGCCGTCACGTCCTCGAGCGTCCCGGCGTTCGCTGCCCGGATCTTCACGGTCATCGACGTGTGGTCGGGGATGATGTTGACCGCGTCGCCGGCGTGCGTGACGAGCGTGTGGATGCGCACGCTGTCCGGCAGCTGCTGGCGCAGCAGGCCGATCGCGACGCTCGCGACGGTGATCGCGTCGTAGGCGTTGCGGCCGCGCTCGGGGAACGACGACGCGTGCGCCGACTTCCCGGCGTAGCTGACCGCCAGGGTGTCGTTGGCCAGCGTCGCCGGGCAGAGCTCGTCCCGGTTGGCCGGGTGGATCTGGCCGGCGAGGTGGACGTCGTCGAAGACCCCTGACTCGATCAGGTAGATCTTGCCGCCGGCGTTCTCCTCGGCCGGGCAGCCGATCACCAGGACCCGAAGCCCCGCCCCGTCGGCGACGGTCCGCAGCGCCGCGCCGGCGGCGACGGCCATCGTGCCGATCAGGTTGTGCCCGCAGGCGTGGCCGATGCCGGGCAGCGCGTCGTACTCCGCGGTGAACGCGACCGTGAACGGCCCGCTGCCGTACTCCGCGCGGAACGCCGTCGGCATGCCCGCGAGGCCGCGGGTGACCGAGAAGCCCTGCTCGACGAGCGCCGCGCACAGCGCGTCGGCCGCGTGGTACTCGACCAGCCCCAGCTCGGGGCGGGCGTGGATGGCCAGCGCCAGCTCCCACCAGCGCTGCAGGTGCGCGGCCAGGTGCTGCTCGACCCGGCTCACCAGCGCCGGGTCGGCGTCGACCACGCCGGCCAGCGACGTCGCCTCCGGCTGGCCGAACGCCCGCTCGGGCGGGGCGACGGCGAGAGCGAGACCGGTCACCGGCCGCCTCCGGCGGCGGTCGGGGCGACGGCGAAGCCGAGCCGGTCGGCGAGCGCGACCAGGCCGGACGGCAGCGCGTAGGCGGCGAGCCCGAGCAGCGCCGCGATCGCGGACGTCGCCCACAGCAGCTCGCTGTCCCGGTTGGCCAGCGAGGTGACCATCAGCTCTCCCACTCCTTCCAGCCCGGACAGCCACTCGGCGAGCAGCGCCGCCAGCACCGCCATCGGCGCGGCCACCCGCAGGCCAACGAGCAGGCTGCCGACGGCGTTCGGCAGCAGCCCGGTGCGCAGCCGGCGCAGGAACGGCGTCGCGTACAGGTCCTGCAGCTCGCGCACCTCGGCCGGCAGCGACTCCATCCCGTCCAGCGCCGCGATCAGCAGGGTGAACACGGTGACCACGACGACGCAGGCGACCGACGTGCCGTAGCCACGGCCGGTGATCAGCGTCAGCAGCGGCGCGACGCCGACGATCGGCAGGGTGCGGAACAGCAGCGCGTAGGCGGTCAGCGGGGTGCGCACCAGCGGCAGCCGGATGGCGATGACGGCGAGCACCAGCGCCACGGCCGCCGACACCACCAGCCCCAGTGCCGCGCCCCGGATCGTCACCCAGCAGCGCTCGGCCAGCAGCGACGCGTTGTCGACGGCGGCCCGCGCCGCCTCGGCCGGCGAGGCGACCTGGTAGGTGGGCACGTCACCGGCCCAGACGTAGAGCTGCCAGCCGGCGACGAGCACGACGAGCGCGCCGATGATGCTGAGCGCATGGCCGCCCGGGCGCGCCACCGGGATCCGCCGCCGCCCCGACGCGGCGCTCACCGGGTCCTCCGGCGCAGCGGCAGCATCAGGCCAGCGGCCAGCCCGAACAGCGCGAGCGCTGCCAGCGCGGCGAGCAGCAGCGCCGCCCACAGCACCTCGGGCTGGTAGCTGAACAGCGCGTTGACCATCACCTGGCCGAGCCCGCGGGTGCCGGTCGCCCCGGACCACTCGGCGACGATCGTGCCGACGAAGCAGGCCGGCAGCATCGCCCGCAGCCCCAGGTCGATCACCGGGACGCTGTTCCAGAACCCGACGTGCCACCACCAGCGCAGCCGGCCGGCCGAGTACAGCGCGCCGAGCTCGTCGCGGCCCCTGGCGGCGGCCTGCGCGGTCCCGGCGATCATCGCGGCCACCGGCACCAGGCCGGACAGCACGGTCACCGTGGTCACCAGCGTCTGCCCGCGGGTGATGACCAGCGCGAGCGCCGGCGTCAGCGCGATCAGCGGCAGCGAGCCGACGACGACGGAGGTGCCACCGAGCGCCGGGGTCAGCGCCGGCACCACGGCGACCGCGATTACGCCGACGGCGGTCACCCCGAGCAGGATCGCGGCGCCCAGCACGGTCGCGGTCAGCGTCGGCCTGGCGTTCCACCAGATCATCGACCACTGGTCGTGCAGCGCTCGGATGGTGTCGGCCGGGCCGATCAGGCCGGGGCCGAGCCAACCGGTGGCGGCGAGCGCCGCCCACAGCGCCGGCAGCGCGACGATCGCGGCGGCCGCGACGAGCACGCGGACCGGCAGCGTCGGGCGGGCCGCGCCGGTCGCCAGCCGGCTGCGGGTGGTGGCCCCGCCAGCGGGCACGGGCGCGGGCACGGACGCCGGGGTCGGCGCGGCGGTCGCGGCGGTCGGCGCGGCGGTGGTCGCGGTGGCGGTCATCGGGCGGCCTCCAGCGCGGACCGGATCTCGCGGCAACGGGCGGCGAACTCGGCGCTGTCGCGCAGCTCGCGCCGGTCGCCGCGGGGCACGTCGACGGTGTGGGTCGCGTGCACCCGGCACGGGCGCGGGCCGAGCACGACGACGGTGTCGGCCAGCAGCACCGCCTCGTCCACCGAGTGCGTGACCAGCAGGCAGGTGGTGCCGGTGTCGGCGACGATCCGCAGCAGCTCGAAGTTCAGGTCGGCGCGGGTGATCTCGTCGAGGGCGCCGAACGGCTCGTCGAGCAGCAGCACGTCCGGCCGGGTCGCCAGCGCCCGGGCCAGGGCGACCCGCTGGCGCATGCCGCCGGAGAGCTCCCGCGGCCGCCGGTTGGCCCAGTCCGCCAGGTTCGTGATCTCAAGCAGGTGGTCGACCCAGGCGGAGTCCTTCGGCAGGCGCGCCAGGTCGAACGGCAGTTCGATGTTGCGCCGCACCGAGCGCCAGGACAGCAGCCCCGGGTCCTGGAAGGCGAACCCGACCCGGCGGTCGCGGCGCAGCCGGGCCGGGGCGACGCCGGCCAGGTCGATGGTGCCGGCCGTCGGCTCCAGCAGCCCCGCGACCAGGCGCAGCAGCGTCGACTTGCCGCAGCCGGACGGGCCGACCAGCACGCCGAGGCCGCCGACCGGCAGGGTGAAGCTGACGTTGTCGACGGCGGCGAGCGCGCCGCGCCGACCGGGATAGCCGAAGCTCACCCCGTCGACGCGCAGGACCGGGCCCGCGCCGGATTCGCCGGGACTCGCCTGCGCCGGCCCCGCCGCGGCGTCCGACCGCATGGACCGGGGCTCGGGCACGACGACGCTACCTTGCTGCTCGCCGGGGGCAGCCGGGCCGCCGGCCTGGGTGTGGCCGGCGGCGGGTGAGGCCAGGCTCATACGGGAACCTCCCGGAGTCAGTGCGCCTGGGCGCTGGACGGGTCGGGGCGGCTGGACGGTTCGCGACGGTGGTGGACCCGGCTCCCGGCGACCCACACCTCGGCGACGTGCGCCGGGCCGGCCGCGGCGACCGCGATGTCGGCCAGCGGCCAGTCCGGGTGGCCGAACAGGTGCCGCCAGGGGCTCAGGTCAAGCAGGACGAAGTCGGCCGGCTGGCCCTCGGCTGGCGGGCGCGGCGCCGCCGCGCCGAACGCGGCCCGCCCGGCCGCCGTGGCCAGGGCGAGCGCCTCGGCGCCGGGCACCCGCCGCTGCTCCTGGGCCTGCCAGAGCCCGCGGGCCAGGCGCAGCTCCGCCCAGGCGTCGTGGTCGTCGGACAGGGCGAGGCCGTCGAGGCCGAGGCAGGCGGTGCGCACCCGGGCCGCCGCCCGGGCGACCGGCGAGATGCCGCAGGCCAGCCGCAGGTTCGACGACGGGTTGAGCACCAGCGTGACCCCGCGCTCGTCGAGCAGGGCCAGCTCGTCGTCGCGCAGCCAGGTGCCGTGCGCGACGGTGGTCCGCTCGGTCAGCAGCCCGAGCCGGTCCAGCGCGACGACCAGGCCCTGCGGGTAGACCTCGTCCGCCCACGCCCGCTGGGCCGGGCTCTCCAGCAGGTGCAGGTGCAGCGGGCGGCCGGTGGCGGCGCTGTGCTCGGCGAGCCGGGCCAGCGTCGGCTCGGCGACCCACTGCGGGCCGACCGGGCCGAGCTGCACGTCGACCAGCCCGGCCGCGGGCGACCCGGCGCCAGCCTGCGCCAGCTCGGCGGCGAGCTGCTCGACCTCGGCGACGATCGCGTCGACGGGCGCCCGGGCGGCGGCCGGGCGGCGGCGGCGCCCGGCGCGGCGGTGTGAGGCCGCGTCGAGGACCGGGTAGACGACGGCGGCACGGATCCCGCGGCCGATGGCGGCGTGGGCCGCGGCGCGCACCTCGGCGGCTACGTCAGGTCGAGTGAGGTTCACGCAGAAGACCGCGGCGCCGACGCCGGCGCGCAGCATCGCGTCCGCGGCCAGCCCCACCAGCTCGGTCTGGGTGCGCGGGCGCGGTGGCCGGGCCAGGTGGTCCAGCCACTGCTCCAGCGGCGCGTCCGGGATGCCGGCGTCGACGGTGCCGAGCCCCCGGCCGTGGTCGTGGCCGTTGAGCAGCGGCGGGCACAGCACCAGCGCCGGCCCGTCGGACGGCGCGGGCTGGCCTGCCGGCGCCGGGCGGAGCGTGGTGATGACGCCGTCGTCAACCACCAGCTCCCACCCGGCGCCGCCGCCGTCGCCGGTGCCGGCCGTCGGCCCGGCGGCGTCGCCGATGACGCCAGCGAGTCGCCAGCAGCCGCCGCGTTCGCTCATCGTGGACTTCGTCCCGGGTCGGCTCTCGTCGGTTACGCGGTCGCCCCGGCGCCGAGGAGGATCTCGGTCGTGAGCACGTCGGCGTAGTCGACGGGCGCCTCGATGAGGCCGGCGGTCTGGTAGAGCTCGTAGACCTTCTCGAACGCTGCCTGGTCGACCCACATGAGGCCGTGCTTGTCGGTGTCCGCGCTGGTGATGAGCGGGACGGCGGCCTTGGCCGATGCCCGCTCGTCCTCGAGCACGGCGCCGGTCTCGTTGTGGTACTGCTCCCAGGTGTACTCGGCGATCTCCTCCGGGTTCTTGACGAAGTAGTCCCAGCCCTTGATGTCCGCGCGCAGCCAGCGGATGAGGGCGTCCTTCTTGCTCTCGAGCGTCTCGGTGGTGGCGAACAGGGCGTTGCCGTAGTCCGGGTTGCCGAGCTGGGAGAAGTAGGTGATGGTGACGGGCACGCCGGCCGAGCGCAGCGACAGGCCCTGCTGGGTGCCGTAGCCGATGTAGGCGTCGACCTGCTTGGAGCTCAGCACGCTCGGGTCGGTGCCGACCGGGACCATCTCGACCGTCTCGGGGTCGACGCCGGCCCGGGTGAGCATCGCGGTCAGCAGCGGGCGCTCGGTGTTCGGCAGGCCGACCTTCTTGCCGGCCAGGTCGGCGAGGGTGGTCGCCGGGTTGTCCTCCAGCGACATCAGCGCGTTCGGCGTCGACTGGTAGATCGTGGCGAACGCCTTGATCGGGATGTTCTTGCTGACCGACAGCATGATGTCGGAGCCGTTGGCGTCGCCGATGTCGGCCTGGCCGCTGGTGACGACCGAGACCGGGTCGATGTTCGGGCCGCCGGACACGAACTTCGCGTCGATGCCCTCGGCCTCGAAGTAGCCGTTCTTCAGCGCGGCGAAGTGGCCGCCGAACTGGGTGAGCTTCTTCCAGCCGAGCTGGCAGGTGACGGTGGTCAGGCCGGCGGCGGACGCCGACGAGCTCTCCTCGTCGTCGTCGGAGCCGCAGGCGGCGAGCAGCGGGGCGGCGGCGACCAGGGCGCCACCGCCGAGCAGGCCACGCAGCAGGGCACGGCGGCTGGCGGTGGTCTCGAGCGCAGGCATGGTTTTCCTCTCGGGAAGCACCGAAGGAACGCAGGTCGACGGGCGGGGGCCGCGGCCGTCTGGCGGCCGCGGGCGGGACGGGCG
>JADGHD010000293.1 GCA_019689615.1 Frankia sp.
CCCGCAGCGCGTCGATGCAGGCGACACCGGCGATCACCAGGACGACCAGACCGACCAGGCCGACGCCGACCTTCTCCGAGCCGATGCTGGCCACGTCGAGCCGGTCCGCCAGGCCCGGCAGGTACTCGTCGATCTTCTTGGTCAGCTCCTCCCGGACGTCCGGGTAGGCGTCGACGATGAACCCGGCGACCGCGAACGCGAGCGCGACGAGCGGGAAGAAGGACAGGAACGCGACGTACGTGGCGCTGCCCGCCAGCCGGTCCCCGCCGTTCGCCGAATACCGGACGTAGGCGCGGATCACGTGGTCGAGCGGCGGAACCCGCCGCCGGACACCGGCCACACCAGCGGACAGCGAACCCCGGGCGGTGCCGACCGCCCGCCGAAGTGACCCCACCTGACCCTGGTTACCCGGCTCGGGGGCCGCTCACGCTACGCCACAGCGTTCGGCCGGCACCGATGGGCACTCGGTCACCGCCGGCCGGCCGCCGCGCGGCCTGTCAGCCCGCCGCCGGGTTGGGCAGCGCCCGCGCGGAAGGGGTGGCACGGCCCGGCTCGGTCCGGCTGGCGCCGTCCGCCGGGGTCGCGGCAGCGGAACCGGCCCCGTCCTCGGCGGCGCCATCCCCCGGCTCGACCGACGCCGGGGCCGGCGCGCCGAACGCGAACGTGGTGACCTCGCGCCAGTGCTCGGTCTCGTCCTGCCGGTACAGGCCGAAGCCGGTCACGTCGAAGTCGGCGCGGTAGTCGGCCAGCGCCTCGCTGGCCCGGTCCAGCGCCGAGTCGTCGAGGTCGTGGGCGATCGTGACGTGCGGGTGGTACGGAAAGCGCAGCGGGTGGGCCAGTGGGCCGGAGCGCACCGCCTCGGCCAGCCGGGCGCACCGGCGGGCGCCGCGGACCAGCGGCACGAAGACGACGGCGGTCAGCGGGCGGAACGTGCCGGTGCCCCGCAGCGTGATGCGGAAACGGCTGGTGCGGCTCGCGACCGCGGCCAGGTGGCGCTCGATGGCCGGCAGCCGCTCCTGGGGCACCTCCATCGGAGCGACCAGCGTGACGTGCGGGATGATCAGACGGGCGCGCGGGTCACCGAACCGCTCCCGCCAGGCCCGCAGCTCGGCGCCGAACGGTGGCGGGATGCCGATCGCGACGCCGATCACCGCCGCGGTCACGGCCCGCCACAGGGGGCCGCGGCGACCGGGACGGCGCCGAGCTCGCGCAGGACCGCGTCCGACAGCGCCGGCCAGGCCGCCACCGCCCAGTCGCCGAACTCCCGGTCGGTGAGGCAGACGCAGGCCGCCCCGGCCACCGGGTCCACCCACAGGAACGTGCCGGACCGGCCGAAGTGGCCGAACGTGGCCGGCGAGTTCGCCGTGCCGGTCCAGTGCGGGCTCTTGTGGTCGCGCAGCTCGAAGCCCAGGCCCCAGTCGTTCGGCCGCTGCATGCCGAACCCGGGCAGCACGCCGGTCAGGCCGGGGAAGACGACGGAGGTCGCGGCGGCGAACGTCTCCGGGGCGAGCAGCGTCGGGGCCAGCAGCTCGGCCGCGAACGCCGCCAGGTCGTCGGCCGAGGCGACGACGCCGTAGGCGGGCGATGACTCCAGCGTCGCCGAGCCCATCCCCAGCGGCGTGAACACGGCCTCGGCCAGGTAGTCGGCGAACGAGATGCCGGTCGCGGTCTCCAGCACCCGGCCGAGCTCCTCGATGCCGGTGTTGGAGTAGATCCGCCGGGTGCCGGGGCGGGCCAGCGTGCGCGAGCCGGTGAACGCCAGGCCCGAGGCGTGGGCGAGCAGGTGGCGGACGGTGGAGCCGGGCGGGCCTGCCGGGTCGTCCAGGGAGAACGCGCCCTCCTCGACGGCGATCAGCGCCGCGTAGGCGGACAGCAGCTTGGTCACCGACGCCAGCCGGAACCGGGCCCCGGTGTCGCCGGTCGCGCCCACGCGGCGGACACCACCGCCCTGGTCGCCGGCTGGCGCGCCCGAGCGCGCCAGCACCACCACGGCCGCGTGCGGCACCGGCCAGTCGGCGACCTGTCGGAGTGCCTCCACGCCTCGCACTCTACGGAGCCGAGCCCCGTCCAAGACCGGCAGGGTGAGCGACCTCGCCTCGCGGCGTCGCCCGCCGGGCCGCCCGCGCGCCACCGGCCGGGTGCGACCTCCCATCCGCCGGGGTGACGCTGGCGACGGCCCGGCCGCGGCCACGGGGAGCACCCCGCTGGCTCGCCCGGGTTGCTGGGAGACTGGGGCGATGCCCACGCTCCACCGCCCAGCTACCGTCTCGTCCGCGATCGCCGGCCAGGCGCGGGTACCGGAGGTGCCGGTGACCGACCTGTCCGAGCTGTCAGGCCGGGTGGCGGACGTGCTGGTCGTCGGCGGCGGGCCGGCCGGGTCGGCGGCGGCGCTGGCGGCGCTCGCGGTGCGCCCGGACGCCACCGTCGTGGTCGCCGACGCCGCCGCCTTCCCGCGGGACAAGACCTGCGGGGACGGGATCGCCCCGCACGGGCTGGACGTGCTGCGCGAGCTGGGCGTGGCGGACGTGACCGCCGGCTACCGGCCGGTCGACCGGATGCGGCTGCGCACGCCGGGCGGGGCCGAGGTGGCCACGCCGTCGGCCCGGGCGACCCACGTGATCCCGCGGCTGGTCTTCGACGCCCGGCTGCTGTCGGCGGCGCGGGCGCGGGGGGCGCTGGTCGTGCGCCACCGGATGCGCCGGTTCGAGCTGGCGCAGGTCGACGGCGGCCCGGCGGTCGTCGTCGACGGCGGGACGCTGGCCGCCCGGGTGGTCGTCGGGGCGGACGGGGCGAGCTCGGCGGTGCGCCGGGGGCTGGGCATCGGGGCGAACCCGCCGGAGTCGCTGGCGGTCGCCGTGCGGGCCTACGCGGACGCCCCCAAGTCGGACGCGCCGCCCGAGCAGTACATCGAGATGACCGACGAGGGCTGGCCGGCCTACGCGTGGTCGTTCCCGATCGGCGACGGGCGGGCCAACATCGGCTTCGGGATGCTGCGCTCGCAGCTGGCGAGCCACGCCGGGGACGCATCGGGCAAGGCGGTGCTGCACGGCACGCTCGCCCGGATGCTGCCGGGGCAGCCGGCCTACCCGGGCACGGCGCGGGCCCACCACCTGCCGATGTCGACCTGGCGGCCGCGCCAGCCGGACGGCCCGGTGCTGCTGGCCGGCGACGCCGCGTCGCTGGTCAACCCGCTCACCGGGGAGGGGATCTACTACGCGCTGCTGTCCGGCTCGCTGGCCGGGCGGGCGGCGATGGCCGCGGTGGCCGCCGGGCGGCCGGCCAGGGCCGGTGCCGACTACCGGCGGGCGCTCGCCGGGGAACTCGGCCGCCACCTGCGGCACACCACGTTGCTGGCGAACCTCGCCGGCCGGAACCGGCCGCTGATGGACGCCGCGGTGCGCGCGGCCAGCCGGCGCACCGAGCTGTACGACACGCTGGTCGAGCTCGGGCTGGGCCGGGGCACGATCCCGGCCGGCTCGCTGGCCCGGCTCGCGGCCCGCCGGGTGCTGCGGCCGCTGGCCCGGCCAGGCGCGGCCGGCTGACCGGGCCAGGCGGACCTGGCCCGGTCAGCGGTCGAACGATCAGCCGGTGAGCGTGGCCAGCGCGTCGTTGAAGGTCTTCGACGGGCGCATGACCGCCGCCGTCCTGGCCGGGTCGGGCAGGTAGTAGCCGCCGATGTCGGCCGGGGAGCCCTGGACGCCGATCAGCTCGGCCGCGATCGTCTGCTCCTGCTCGGTCAGCGTCTTGGCCAGGCCAGAGAAGGCCGCGGCGAGCTCGGCGTCCTCGGTCTGCGCCGCCAGCTCCTGCGCCCAGTACAGGGCGAGGTAGAAGTGGCTGCCCCGGTTGTCGATCCCGCCGACGCGCCGCGCCGGGGACTTGTTCTCGTTGAGGAACGTGGTCGTCGCCCGGTCGAGCGTGTCGGCCAGCACCTTCGCCCGGGCGTTGCCGGTGACCTGGGCGTAGTGCTCGAAGCTCACCGCCAGCGCCAGGAACTCGCCCAGGCTGTCCCAGCGCAGGTAGTTCTCCTTGAGCAGCTGCTGGACGTGCTTGGGCGCCGAGCCGCCGGCCCCGGTCTCGAACAGGCCGCCACCGGCCATCAGCGGGACGATCGAGAGCATCTTGGCGCTCGTGCCCAGCTCCAGGATCGGGAACAGGTCGGTCAGGTAGTCCCGCAGCACGTTGCCGGTGACCGAGATGGTGTTCTCGCCACGGCGGATCCGCTCCAGCGAGAACGCGGTCGCCCTGACCGGCGACATGATCTCGATCTGCAGGCCGGTGGTGTCGTGCTCCGGCAGGTAGGTGCGCACCTTCTCGATCAGCACCCGGTCGTGCGCGCGCTTGTCGTCCAGCCAGAACACGGCCGGGTCGCCGGTGGCCCTGGCGCGGCCGACCGCGAGGCGCACCCAGTCGCGGATCGCGGCGTCCTTGGTCTGGCACATCCGGAAGATGTCGCCGGTGCTCACCGGCTGCTCGAGCACGACCGTGCCGGCCTGGTCGACCACCCTGACCGTGCCGTCCGCCGGGATCTCGAAGGTCTTGTCGTGGCTGCCGTACTCCTCGGCCGCGCTGGCCATCAGGCCGACGTTCGGCACCGAGCCCATGGTCGCCGGGTCGAAGGCGCCGTGCGCCCTGCAGTCGTCGATCACGGTCTGGTAGACGCCGGCGTAGCTGGAGTCGGGCAGCACCGCCAGGGTGTCCGCCTCCTCGCCGTCCGGGCCCCACATGTGGCCGGAGGTCCGGATCATCGCGGGCATCGACGCGTCGACGATGACGTCGCTCGGCACGTGCAGGTTGGTGATTCCGCGGTCGGAGTCGACCATCGCCAGCCGCGGCCCCTCGGCCAGCTCGGCCTCGAACGAGGCCTTGATCTCCTCGCCCTCGGGCAGCCGGGACAGGCCGGCGAGGATCGCGCCGAGGCCGTCGTTCGGGTTCAGGCCAGCGGCGGCCAGGGTCTGGCCGTAGCGCTCGAACGTCTTCGGGAAGAACGCGCGGACCGCGTGGCCGAAGATGATCGGGTCGGAGACCTTCATCATCGTGGCCTTCAGGTGCACGGAGAACAGCACGCCCTCGGCCTTGGCCCGGGCCACCTGCTCGGCGAGGAACTCGCGCAGCGGGCCGACCCGCATCACCGACGCGTCGACGACCTCACCGGCCAGCACCGGCACCGACTCGCGCAGGACGGTGGTCGAGCCGTCGGCGCGGGCCAGCTCGATCCGCAGCGAGCCGTCAGCGGCGATGACCGTCGACTTCTCGGTGCCGGCGAAGTCGTCGCGGCCCATGGTCGCGACATTGGTCCTGGAGTCGGGGCTCCAGGGGCCCATCTTGTGCGGGTGGGTGCGCGCGTACGCCTTCACCGACGCCGACGCGCGGCGGTCCGAGTTGCCCTCGCGCAGCACCGGGTTGACCGCGCTGCCCTTGACCCGGTCGTAGCGGGCGCGGATCTCGCGCTCCTCGTCGGTCTTCGGGTCGTCCGGGTAGTCCGGCAGCGCGTAGCCCTTGCTCTGCAGCTCCGCGATCGCGGCCTTGAGCTGCGGGATCGAAGCGGAGATGTTCGGCAGCTTGATGATGTTCGCCGCCGGGGTCCTGGCAAGCTGGCCCAGCTCGGCGAGCGCGTCACCGATGCGCTGCGACTCGGTGAGGTACTCCGGGAAGACGGCGATGATCCGGCCTGCGAGGGAGATGTCCCGGCTCTCTACTTTCACGCCGGCCGTGCTGGCGTATGCCTGGATGATCGGCAACAGCGAGTAGGTCGCCAGGGCAGGGGCCTCGTCGGTGTAGGTGTAGATGATCGTCGAGTCAGTCACCGATGCTCCGCTTTCACGTCTCCTGCGGGCGGCCGTCCTCGCCGCTCCGGCTATCACGGTATGTCCAGGCCACCCGGACGGCAGGGCTAGCTCGCCCCGGATCGCGGCGCGGGCGTGCGCGAGCGGTAACCACGGGCCGGTCGACGCGCGGCCGGTGGCACGGCGGCAGCCAGTTCGTTGGCGGCGGCCATGCCGGTGGATCGACGGCGGTCTCGGGGCGTTCGCGAGGCTACCGCGTGACCGACCCCACGTGCCCGCCCGTGAGACCGTGACCACGCGCCACCACCAGCGCCGCCGTGCGCCCCGGCGCGGCTGGTCCGGGGCCTCGGCGGCCGGTCGACGCGCGGGCCACGCTGTGGTCAGCCCTCCGGGACCGGGACCGCGAGCGTGAGGCCTATCACAGCGAAGCCCAGCACCAACAGCGTGAGCGTGTCGAACACCCGGCCGCGCACCCGCAGCATCCCGACGACGCGCTCCGGCAGGACGAGGCGGGCCGCCGCCAGCAGCACGAGCACCACGCCGAACCCGAGCAGCCCGGTCCGCCACCGGCCCTGGGTCACCAGCACCAGCCCCAGCCCGACCCCGACGAGCCCGGCCAGCAGCACGAACTCCCGGATGTACCAGGCTGGGCGCCGGCCAGGCTGGCCGCCACCGGCCGCCCCTGACCCGCCCGCGCGCCGCGCCGCGGCTCGTC
>JADGHD010000294.1 GCA_019689615.1 Frankia sp.
TGCTAATGGTGTGCCGCGGTATATGTGATTCTGAGGACACCCGCAGGGGGGCGGCATGGTAGAGCGGGGCGGGGGAGAGATAGACGGTGTCCGGTGCCAGCCCGAACAACGCCTGGCCGACGGGCAGCAGCTCGGCGTCGCCCGCGGATGCGGGGCGGTCGGGCAGTGGGAAGCGGATGCCCTTGGGGCGGCCGGTGGTGCCGGAGCTGTACAGCATGAAGGTACCGCGGACCTCGTCGTCGCGGGGGGCGTCGGAGTAGCCGGCGACGGCGGTGTCGAGGTTCACGTAGTGCTCGGAGGAGCCGTCGAGCATCAGCCGCCGCTCGACGCCGGGGGTGAGCGGCACGAGCTGCTCGGCGACGTCGGCGAGTGCGCGGGTGGTGATGACGACACGGGCGCCGCTGTCGTTGATCAGGTAGGCGGCCTCGGGCGCGGTCAGGTGGGAGTTGGCCGGGGTGGCGTACAGGCCGGCGTTCAGGCCGGCCCAGACGATCTCGAAGTAGCGCAGGTGGTTCTCGGCGAGGATGGCGTAGTGGTCGCCGGGGCGTAAGCCGGTGTCGACCAGCAGCCGGGACAGCCGGTTCGCGCCGGCGACCAGCTGCGCGTAGGTCTGGCTGTCGTCGGTGCCGTCGGCTTTCGCCAGGATGACCGCCGGCTTGTCGGGTGTTGTGACCGCGAAGTCGGCTGGGTACACAGGGACCTCCCGTTTGTATACAGATGTTGTCGCTCGATCCGTGCTGACGGATCCGTGCTGTCCCGACGTCCGTGGTGGCTGTTGACGCGTGCTTCCCCGGCGGGGCGGTGGCGCCGAGGCACGAGGGGCCGTCTCTTCCCCTGGCGCCACCCGCCCCCGTCGGAGAAGCACCGACGGGGGCCTGTCTGTCAGCGCGGCATGCCCAGTACGCGCTCGGCGAGGATGTTCTTCATGATCTCGGTCGTGCCACCGGCGATCGTCGCGGACCGCGAGAGCAGGTAGTCGTGCTGGGCACGCCGACCGGGCGCGGCCAGCACCCCGTCGAAGCCGAGCGCGAACAGGTGACTTTCGCCCTGCCGTTGCATCGCCCGCGACCAGAGCAACTTGATGACCGAATGCTCGGCTCCCGGAGCCCCTCCGGCGGCGATCCGGGCGAGCGAGCGGCTGCCGAGCAGGCCGACGAGGCGTGCCTCGACGAGCCGGTCGGTGAGCGCGACCCGGGTCTCCTCGTCCAGGTCCCGCCCGGCGAGCCCGTCGACCAGGTCGCCGACCGACTGCTCGAGGCCCGCGGCCAGCTCAATGACACCGGCCCGTTCGAAGCCGAGCGTCGTCATCGTCACCTTCCAGCCCTCGTGGAGGGGCCCGAGCAGCGCCGAGCGGGGTACCCGCACGTCGTCGAAGAACATCTCGGCGAAACCGCTCTCCCCGGTGATCATCTTGATCGGGCGGCGGGTGATGCCGGGGGTGTCCAGCGGCACGAGCAGTGCGGAGATGCCGCGGTGGGCCGGGGCCTGCGGGTCGGTCCGGGCCAGCAGCAGGCAGTGGGTCGCATCCATGCCCTCCGAGGTCCACACCTTCGAGCCGTTGATCACGAATTCGGTGTCGTGGCCCTCGCCGACCAGTTCGGCGCGGGTGCGCAGCGAGGCGAGGTCGCTGCCAGCGCCCGGCTCGGAGAAGCCCTGGCACCACAGCTCGGTGCCGGCCTGGATGGCGGCTAGATGGGCTTTCTGCTCGGGGGTGCCGTAGCGCATCAGCGTGGGGGCGACGTTGTTGAGGCCGAGCACGCCGCCCAGCGGCAACGGCGCTCGGTGCAGGGCGAGCACGCGGTCGCAGGCGATCTGGTCGACAATGCCCAGGCCGCGCCCGCCGTACTCGACCGGCCACTGCGGGGCGACCCAGCCGACGGTGTGCAGCCGCTTCTGCCAGGCCATTCGGGCTTCGAACGAGATCGCGTCGCCCCACTCGGCGCGGTGGGCCGCGAGCAGCTCCGGCAGCAGGCGGGCAAGCTCGGCGGCCGGGCCGGAGTCGGGTGCCGTCAGCCCGGGCCGGGCACCGGCCCCGCGCCGGGTCGGGTCGAGGCGGGGGGGGGGCCCCGCCCCCCCCACCCCCCGCCGCGCCCGCCGGCCCCCCCCCACATCCCCCCCCCCCCCCCGCCCCCCCCCCCGCGCCGGGTCGGGTCGAGGCGGCGGCGGTGCGCCGCCGAGCCGCCGAACAGGGGCGCCATCGCGACCGCCCGCCGCACGTAGAGGTGGACCTCGTGCTCCCAGGTGAACCCGATCCCGCCGAGGACCTGCAGGTACTCGTTGGCGACGGTGTGCGCGGCCCGACCGGCGGCGAGCAGCGCGAGCGCCGCCGCGTCCTCGAGCTCGGCCAGTCCGGCATCGGCGTCGAGCAGGGCGGCCAGGTGGCGGCTGGCGGCCCTGGCCTGCTCGGTCTCGGCGAGCATCTCCGCGCACCGGTGCTTGATTGCCTGGAAGGAGCCGATCGGTCGGTCGAACTGGTGGCGGTCCGTGGCGTAGCGGACCGCGCCGGTCAGGCAGTGCCCGGCGATGCCGGTGAGTTCCGCGGACAGCGCCGCCGCCGCGGTCACCTGGCCCCGGCGCACGGCGGCGACCGCTTCGTCACCCGCGGCGAGCACCGTCCCGGTCGCGCCGCGCAGCGTCAGCACGCCCAGTGGTCGCGTCGCGTCCATGCTCGCGGCCCGCTCGATGCCGACACCGGCGCCGCCGGCATCGACGGCGACGAGCAGCGGCCCGGGCAGGCAGCCATCCCCGGCAGGAAGGTCCGCCAGCACGAGGATGGTAGCTGCTTCGGGCGACAGCACGACACTGGCATCGCCGCTCACGCCGGCCGTGTCGTCCTGGGTCGCGGGTGGCGCAGCCGTGACGGTTCCGGGCACGCCCCAGAGATCTTCACGGGCGGTCCAGGCGACGGTCGCGACCGTAGCGCCACCGGCGACGGCGCGCAGCAACTTGGTCGCGGCCTTGCCTGCAACGGCCTGCAGCGTGCCGAGCGCGGCGGCGGTGGCGACGACGGGCACGGGGGCGAGCGCCGCGCCCACAGCCTCCAACGCGACGGCGAGATCGGCCCAGCAGCCGCCGGCGCCGCCGTGTTCCTCCGCCAGAGGCAGGCCGGCAACACCCAGTTCCGCCAGCGCCTCCCATACCGGCAGCTCGGACACTGCCGCCGGGTCGGCGAGCCGACTGTTTCGTTCGTCGGTGGGCCAGTGCCGGCTCAGCACCCCGGTGACCGCCTCGACTAGTGACGCCTGTTCCTCGGTGTCCGCAACCCCGACCTGATTGATCACTAATATCCTCATTGATCTACAGCGGCGGCCCGGCGGGCAGCACGACCGCCGTCGCGCCGTGATGGTCTGAACTTCTGGGGCCACACGGTGCGCCGGCCCCAGCCGGCCGTGGACTGTCCCGCCTGTCGGGTGAGAACCTGGCCTGGCCGGATCCGGCGGCGAGCAGCAAGATCAGGTGATGGTGCCGCTCTCCTTGAGGGCGACGATCTGGTCCCAGTCGTAGCCGACCTCGAGCAGGATCTCCTCGGTGTGCTGGCCGTGATCGGGGGCTGCGGTGAGCTCGAGCGGTCGCTCGTCGAACTGCACCGGGCTCGCGGCCACGGAGAAGGTGTTGCCGTTGCCGTCGGTGATCGACGGAAGGTAGCCGTTGGCCTTGACCTGCGGATCGTCGTGCAGCTCCGGCGCAGTCCTGAAGACGTCCCAGACTCCTTCGAAGTCCGCTAGGGTCTTCTCCCAGTGCGCGAGCGGCTGTGCCTCGAACGTGGCGCGCAGCTCGGCGATACACTCGCGCCTGTTCTGGAAACGCGCTGCCGAGTCAGCGAACTTCGGGTTGTCGATCAGGTCGGGACGCTCGATCCGCCGGCAGAGCTCGGCCCAGAAGCGGTCGGCTTGGAGCAGCACTAGGGCGATGAAGCGCCCGTCGGCGGTGCGGTAGATGTTGGCGACCGGGTTGGCCATCTCCTCCAGGTTGTACTTGGGGATCGGCTGGCCGGTGACACCGGCGCCGACGATGTCGGGCGCCAGCTGCCAGACGGCGGCGCCGAGCAGGGAGACGTCGACCACGGACGGCACGCCTGTCCGCTCGCGCTTGAACAGCGCGGCGGCGACGCCGGCGGCGATCGCGAACCCGCCGAAGACGTCGCCGAAGGCGGGGCGTTGCGGCGCGGGCCACTCTCCGTGGCGGGTGATCAAGGAGTCGCCGACGCCGCCGCGGGCCCAGTAGGCGGCGAGATCGAAGCCGCCTCTGTTCGCCTGCTCGCCGCGCGTGCCGTAGCCGTGCCCTCGGCCGTAGATGATCTTCGGGTTCCAGGCGCGGACGTCGTCGACGTCGATGCCGGCACGAGCGCGGGATGCGGGGAGGAGGTTCGTGATGAACACGTCAGACTCCTCGACGAGCTTGCGGAGCACCTCGCGGCCGGCGTCGCCGGTGACGTCCAGGCCGATGCTGCGCTTGCCCCGGTTGGGCTGTTCGACGAAGTGGTTCACCGCCCCCGCGCCTGTGACGACACCTGAGCTGACCAGGCCACGTTGCGGGTCGCCGGTCACCGGGTGCTCGATTTTGATCACGTCGGCGCCCCAGTCGGCGAGCGTGGCTCCGGCCGACGGGACGAACGTCCATGTGGCGACCTCGACGACCCGAACTCCATCCAGAATGTCTTGCTTCATTCCTAATCTCCCGCTGAGTGACATGATCGTCAAATCTAGTGGATGGTAACCCTGCCTGACAACGGGCGGACATCTCCGGCCGGTCATGAGGTCCCCGCGAAGAGCTTCGCGATCCTCCTGGGCGGGATCAGGCTGCGGGTTGACTGTTCGGCGCGTGTCGGGTCTGGCGCCTTGGCGGACGCATTGCCGGCTGTGGCCTTGTGCCTCTGGTCTGCTGATACTGCGTGTACGGCTGGTGTACAACTGATCCGGTGTGCAGCTGATACTGCGGGTACGACGACGCGCGGTGTGCGACCTTGCGGCAGCGTGATCGCCTGATGCGGTGGCTGGCCCGTCGCGGATGACCGCGGATGGTGGGTAGCCTCCCGATTTCGTTATGTTCGTTATGCCACTACTTGACAGACTCGTCAAGTCACGTTCCAATGTTCTCTCGGGCTGAGCGGGCCTTGGGGAAGGATGGGCACGACAGGCGGCCGAACGACGACCTCTGGCCAGCGGACCGAGCCGAGCGCGCTGCTCGACGACCGCGCCGCCTCGCGGGACTCGGTGGCAGCGGTCTCCGTCACGATCGTGCTGATCTTGATTGGACCCGTGGTCTCCCCCTGTGGACGACGCGCCGAGCAGCCGTCGTGTCCGGCCACACCCGGCTTGGCGCGGCCGGAGAACGAGACGGTGCCGGGGAACGAGACGGAAGGGAGACCACATGACCGACGTCGCTGAAGTGACCGGCGCGCTGCTGCCGTTCTCCGCCGGGCCGATGGCCTGACCGGGGTCATGAGCTGGTTCGACGACGTCGTCGGGATCCACGCCGGCAGCACGCGGCCGGTGGTCATCGACGCCGCGGGGCCGGTCGCTGGTGCTGAGCTCGTCGGCCGGGCGGCGAGCGCCGCGGAGCTGGTCGCCGGGCTTGGTGGTGCACCTGCGGGCGTTCCTCTGCCCGCGCTGCTCACGAGCAACGCGGACGCGTACGCGCTATTGCTTGGCGGGGCCTCGGCCGGCCGGCCGATCGCCCCGCTCGGCCCGCGGCTGACAGCCGCGGAACTGGCGGGCCCGGTGCGCGCCTGCGGGTCCGACGTGCTGCTCACGGAGCCGGCGTGGCGCGAGCTGGCGGACGCGGTCGGTCGGGAGGCCGGCGTGCGGGTGGTCTCCCTCGGGGCGCTGCGTGCCTCGGCGGCGCTGCCGCCGACCCCCGCCGGAAAGATCATGTTCTGCCTGCACACGTCCGGGACGACCGGGGCGCCCCGCCGGGTGGCGTTCACCCAGGAGGTGCTGGCGGCGCGCGCCGCGCTGTCGTCGAAGCTGCTCGAACTCGGCCCGGATAGCCGGTACGCGGCCGGCTCGCCGATCCACCACATCGGCGGGCTGGGTAACGCGCTTGTGGCGCTGTCCGTCGGCGGCGCGGTCGTGCCGACGCCGCGGTTCACCTCCGCGTGGTGGCGCGGGCTGCGGGCCCTCGGTGCGACGCACTGCCACCTGGTGCCGACGATGATCGAGATGCTGCTCGCAGCGGGCGAGCTCGACGCCGTCCCAATGCGCATGCTGGTCTACGGCGCCTCGCCGATCAGCCCGGACACGCTGCGCCGGGTGCTCGCCGTGCTTCCCGGTGTACGGCTGGTCAACATGTTCGGCCAGACCGAGGGCAGCCCGATCACCTGCCTGACCCCCGCCGACCACGAGCGCGCAGCGGCCGGCGAGGACCGGCTGCTCGCCACGGTCGGGCGCGCGGTCCCCGGCCTGCGGCTGCGCATCGGCGACCCGGACGGCGACGGGGTCGGGGAGGTGCTCGCCGCGGCGGGGCACCTGGCGGTGC
>JADGHD010000295.1 GCA_019689615.1 Frankia sp.
GGTAGGGCTGGGTCTCGTACCAGGCGGAGGTATCCGCGGACTCGGGGGCGGGGGCCGCGCGGGTCAGCCCGGCCGCGTGTGCCACCTCGTACTGGGCGGCGTCGGCGGCGGAGCGGCGGCGTGCGTCCCAGTACCGGGCGTTCGCGAGCTCAGCCCGCCGGTGCGACTCGGCCAGCCGGGCGCCTGCCTCGTACGCCTCCCCGTCCCCGGTGTGGCCGGCGAGGTGCGAACCACCCCTGAGCCGATGCTTTGCCCCGGTCGCGCCGGCCCCGACCTTTGATCGCATTGAGGACGCGGCGCTGCGGACCTCTCGTACCTTGCGGCTGGCCACCCGGGATGGGCTGAGCCGGTCCGACAGTTGGTCGACCTCAGCGGTGATCCGGTCGCGGGTCTGCTCGATCTCAACCCTTATTTCCTCAGGCCGTGCGCCCACTGGATGTCCTCCTTGAGGGTCTCGACGGTCTGCGTCGGCGCCGGATGCACCTTCTTGACCATCTGCCTGCCGACAAGCGCCATCACCGCGGCCACGACCAGCAGCACGCCCCCGACGAGGAGCGCGGCGAACCCGATCGCCATGACCGTCGCCAGCCCGAACATCAACGCGAGCAACAGGAACAGGACGCCGAAGACCGCCGCGCCGGCCGCGCCACCGAGGGCGCCGACGCCCTTGCCGGCCTTCATCGCCGACTGCCGCATCTCCGCCTTGGCCAGCTGCACTTCCTGGCGCATGAGCGTGGACAGGTCCGCGGCGACCCCGGACACCAGCTGCCCGGTGCTCGGCCGCTCCCTCGTCGCGCCGCCGCCACCGCCCCGCCCGTGACCGCCGAGGCGGCCAAGCAGGCCCGTGCGGCCGGCGCCGGGCCGGCCGCCGTTGGTCGAGCCCGGAGCGAGGTCGGCCGCCGGGAGGTGGGCGTACCTGCCCGTTCCCTCCGTCGTCCGGCCGGACGCCCGCTCACGGTCCCAGCCGCCGCCCGGCAGCGCGCCGGGCTCCTCGGCACCGACGGTCCGGGACGGAGCCGATTCCAGTGCCTCGGGCGGCTCGTCCTCCACGCGGGTGATGATCGGCTCATCGATGACCGCGTTCGACGACGCCGTTGACCCGGCTGTCGGCCGGGTGGCCGTGTCGGCCCTGCCCGCGGGGTTCTCGGGGTAGGGGTCCGGGAAGGCGTCGGCGTCCTCGGCCTGCGAACCGCCGCGGTCCGTCGTCGAGGGGTAGGCCGGTTCGTCCGGGTAGGGATCGTAGGTCGGCGTTTGCTGGGGGTCCCTGTCCCGGGATGTCGCCTCCGGGTAGATGTCCTGGTCCAGCTCCGCTGACCCGGCGGCTGCCCCGCGGGCACCCTCGGCCGGGTCACGGTCGCGGCTGACGCGCTCCAGCGGCTCTCGAGGCGCGGTGCCGGCCGGTGTCGACCGTCGCGAGCTCGTCATGCTGCCTCCCTGGGTCCGGAGTAACCGAGGACCGGCGCCGGGGGGATGCCCGGGAAGGGAGGAACTAACCGCCAGCCTGATCAGGCGCCGTCGGAGAGGCTGGCGTCGAGGAGGCGCGCGGGGGCGTGGGTGCCCGGCAATCGGGGCAAAGCGGCCGGAGGGGATCGATCACCGCGCAGCGGGCAGGGCCGCGCGGAAGCCGGAGCCAGGCGTCAGGAGTTGTCGGCGGGCGGCGGCGCCGGGGCGGGCACCGCTGACGGCAGCCGGTGGGCTCGACGCAGGTCGGCCGCCTGGCGGTCGTGGCCGAGCCAGCGCTCGTCCCGGCGCAGCGACGTAGCCGCGGAATCCTCGTCCAGGGCCGCGGCCAGCCGCAGCTCCTCCCGGGCGAGGGCGTACTCCTCGTACCGGGCGGCCATCCGGTCCGCCACGGTGCCGGCCCGGCCACGGCGGGCCTGGGCGTTGCGGTCCAGCTGGTAGGCGTCGACCCGTTCGGATGTCTCGCCATCCCAGAGCGCTGCTCGTTCCGCTCGGGCATAGGCCGTCCGGTCCAGGGAGCGCTTGAACATCAGCGGAGCGAGGTCAATTCCAAGGATCAGCAGGCTGATCAGCAGTCGCCAGACCTTCACCGAGTTGTCCTCGGCGGTGAGCCGCCAGAACGCCTTCTCGCGGATCAGCAGGTCGTTCGAGTCCTGAATCTGCTGCCACTGGGCGTCGGCGTACTCGGCTCGGCGCTGGTCCCGGGTGGTGTTGAACTCGTCCAGCCGGGCCTGGGCGGCGTCGCGCTCGGCTCGCAGTTCCGGGACTCGGGCGGCGGCACGGCGCAGCTCCTCCAGCTTCACCTCGTAGATCGGCCCACGGCCGCCGACGCAGCCGTTCCCGCCGGCGAGCTGGCAGTTCACCTCGTCGGTCTTGGTAGTGACGAGGTTCTCCGCGGCAGCAAGCTCGGCCCGACGGTCCGCCACGTCGGCGGTCAGACGCTGCTCGGTCTCACGCTGGCCGGCGTCCCAGGCGGCCAGCACCCCGGCGAGCTGCTCCTGGCGCAACTCGGCCACCCGGGGGGTGATGGACGAGTCGAAGAACCGCAGCAGCAGCGACTCCCCGATCAGGATCGCACCGATGATCGCGATGAAGATCCGGATCGCCCCGGTCGGCAAACCGCGCCGCAGGCGGACGTCCCGCTTGTCGCCCTTTCCGGTTGCCTTCATCGGCCGGATCGTGAGCAGCACGGACCGGTCGATGAAAAAGATGAAGAGCGCGTAGAACAGCCCATAAGGCAGGGCGGCCAGCATCGAGATGCCGAACCCGAACGAAGCCACCGACGCGCCCGCGTAGGTGGCCAGCCCGGCCGTCAGCAACATCAGCGCCCCGGCGCTGGCGAACCTGGACCGGTCGCGCTCCCCGACCGCCCGGTGGTCGGCTCCGGTACAGGAGATCAGCAGGTTGCCCGCGGTGCGTCGAAACCCGAGCCAGGGCCGCCGCGCACCTCGGTGGTGCCCAACCCGCCGCGGGAATCGCCCCGGGTCCGCCGGCCAGGCGTCGCCTGCCGCCGCGGCCTCGCCGACCGCCGGCTCCGGGACAGCGGTCAGGCCGTCCCGGCCGTCGGTCCCCGTCCCGGCGGCCGGTCGGTCGTCGACGGGGTCCCACTCCGCCCGAGCCGGCCCGCCGTCGCCGCCCTGGCCGAGCAGTTCGTCAGCGAGGTCACCGCCGCGCAGCGGCTCGCCGCCGGAGTCCATGGCGGCACCCTAGCCCGACTGATTACTCTCCGCATTCGAACTTCGCGGCCAGCGTCACCAGCCCGCTCGCCCGCGAGGCCGGCCAGGCGCGTCGCGTCGCCCCGGGGCAGCCGGGGCGGTGGCGGATGCCCTACCGTCTGCGGGCGACGGGCAGGGGCACCGTCAGCAACGGAGGGACGGGACAGATGGGGCAGATCAGCGTTGTCGCGGAGCGGTCGCTGAGCGCGCCGCCGGAGAAGGTGTTCGACCTCGTCACCGACTACGCGGGCACCCGCGGCCAGCTGTGGCCGGCGAACATCACCGACTACCGGGTGTTGTCCGGTGGCCGCGGCGCGGGCACGAGGATCAGCTACCGCCTGCACGCGACGAAGAAGCGGATCCGCAACATCGCCGCGGAGGTCTCCTCCCCCGATCCGCAGACGCTGGTGGAGGCGGACCAGAACTCGACGCTGCGCACGGTCTGGCAGGTGCGGCCGCAGGGAGCGGGCAGCCACCTCACCGTGACCACGACCTGGAACGGAGGCGGCGGGGTCGGCGGCTTCTTCGAGCGGATCTTCGCGCCGATCGGGGTCCGCAGGCTCTGGACCGCCGTCCTGGACAACCTCGCCGCCCGGCTCGGCTGACGGCAGCGCGCCGTCCCAGCCGCCATGCGGGCCGGGCGGCGCGCCGGCCATCAGCTCAGGGCGGCCAGCGCCGGGCGCAGGGTGTTCGCGTAGAAGTCGCAGAAGGCGTCCTGGTCCGGGCCGATCTGCACGAGAGCGACCTCGTCGAAGCCGGCCCTGACGTACTCGCGGACACCGGCGACGTACGGCTCGAGGTCGGGGCCGTGCGGGATGAGCTGGGCCATGTCCTCCTCGCGGACGAACTGCGTCGCCGCGGCAAAGTTCACCGGTCCGGGCAGCTCCGACTGCACCTTCCACCCGGTGGCCGCCCAGGCGAACTGGTCACGGGCCAGGCTCAGGCACTTCGCCGGGTCCGGCCCGTAGCACACCGGAAGCTGGGCGACAGCCGGCCGGCCCTCCCCGCCGTGCTGGTGGAAGAGTTCGATGAGCCGCGCCTGCGGCGCCGTCGCGATCAGCAGGTCGGCGAGCTCCCCCGCCAGACGGCAGCTGTTCGTCCCGGAGACCGCCACCCCAAGCGGGATGGGCCGGCTGGGCAGGTCGAACAGCCGCGCGGACTCGACCTTCAGGTACTCGCCGGAGTAGGTCACGTAGCCGCCGCTCCACAGCGCCCGGATGACCTCGATCGCCTCCCGCAGCATCTCCTGCCGGGTGTCCGCGTCCGGCCAGCCATGTCCGACGACCCGCTCGTTGAGGGCCTCTCCGGCGCCGAGGCCCAGCCGGAACCGGCCATCGGCCAGCAAGGCCACCGTCGCCGCCTTCTGCGCCACGACCGCCGGGTGATAACGGATGGTCGGGCAGGTCACATAGCTCATCAGCTCGATCGTCCGTGTCCGGACGGCAGACGCGGAGAGTATGGCCCACGCGTACGGTGAATGCCCCTGCTGTTCGAGCCAGGGATGGAAGTGATCGGAGACGACCGAGAACTCGAAACCGGCCTGTTCGGCCAGCACCACATCGCTGACAAGTTCCTTCGGCCCACGCTGTTCGCACAGCTGCGTGTACCCGATCCGAACCATCTCCGCCCCCGTCTCTCCTGGTCTCGAGCGATCGAATGCGCTCCCCCGTGACGCCGGGCAAACACCGCACCGGCCAGGCAAATCCACCTGGTGACCCGCGCGTTCCCGCCCGCGGCCGTTCCGTTGGGCACGGATGGCCGCGGGCGGGATTTCAGGACGGTGGGAGCCGCTGATCCAGTACCTCTGTGGCCGTGGTCGCCGCCGGTCTAGCGATGGGGTTCTTGGTGCCGGCCACCGCCGATCAGCGAACGGATCCGCTCGCCGAACCCGCCGGTGCTGGCACCGCGATGAGCACCGCTGCGTGTCCGCTCGGCCTCCTGCGCCCGGGCGGTGTCGCTCGGGTACACCTCGGCATCGGCCGCCGACCGGTCATCGCGCCCGCTGGCAGCGCCGACGCGCTCCCGCTCGGCCTCACGCCGCCCGCGGCCGCCACCAAGGAGACCGGGTTTGCGGCCACCACGAGCCGCCAGCTTGCGCTGAGCCCGCAGCTGCGCGTGCTCGATGTCGCGCAGGCTGCGGACACTGAGCCGCCCCTGCGCTGTCGAGGCCAGGTAGAGGATGGCCGCACCCAGGGCGTAGAAGAAGGCCAGCCAGGTCACGGCCTGCTTGCCGCTGCCACCCATGGGTGTGCCCAGATTGCCCAGGCTCCACGGGCCAGCCAGAGTCGGGCCGATGATGAACCACACGCCCGCCGCGATCGCGAGCCAGGCACCAACCATCGCCGTGCCACGATTGGCGCTCACCGCCAGCAGCAGACCGCCGACAAAGCAGGCGATTCCGGGCAGTACCTCGAGCCAGAACCGTGCTGCCGTCCAAGACCAGGTCTGCGTGCCGCCGAACCCGAAGTTGGCCGCGGGCCCGACGAACGGGATGATCGCGCCCCATGCGCCCAAAATCATCAACAGCAAACCTGTCAGCGCGCCCCGGCTCCGCGGGATGCGCCAGCGGCCACCGCCGAACTTGAATCCGGTATCTCCGGTGAGGGTCATGGATCGCTCCCTCCACGTCAGTTTCAGCCCGATCGGTGCCCCGGATCGCGCGCACTAACCGGATCCACCCACCGACAGTCGCCCCGGCCCCTCCGTCCGCTGCTACAGCCCGCACCCGCATCTCCCCAGGACCAGCACGAACGCCCCACCGGGCCGCTCGCACTGAGCCGCTCGCCGCCGGGCATAGAGAGCAGCGGGCAGATGCGACGAGCCGATCCCCCGACCGGGGTGCTCACCCCTCAACCCACCAGGGAGCCGACGATGCACACCCACGGCAACGTCCTCGACCGCGAGGTCCTCGACGAGCTCCGCCCGGCCGTCCGCGACCTGCGCCGCGCGATCCCCGGCGTGTGGGCCGCGTTCGGTGGGCTCAGCGACCAGGCGATGACCGACGGCGCCCTCAGCACCAAGGTCAAGGAACTGATCGCGCTCGCCCTGGCCACCGCCGAACAGTGCGACGGCTGCATCGCCGCCCACGCCCGCGGCGCCGCCCGCGCCGGCGCCACCTCCGACGAGGTCGCCGAGGCCCTGGGCGTCACGATCCTCATGCGCGGCGGCCCCGGCACCGTCTACGGCCCCCGCGCCTACGCCGCCTACCAGGCCTTCGCCGCCGACCACCCCGCGTCCTGAGCCCCGCCCACCACCAGCCGCCACGGCCCCTGCCCGGTGGCTTATAAACATCTCCGCG
>JADGHD010000296.1 GCA_019689615.1 Frankia sp.
AGAAGGAGGTCATCCCCCGCCTGTGACGGCGGCGGTGGCGCCGTCCGTGGCGCCGTCCGTGGCGCCGTCCGTGGCGCCGTCCGTGGCGCCGTCCGTGGCCTCGCCCGCCAGCCGGCGGGCGAGCGCCGCGCGGTCGAGCTTGTGCACGCTGGTCAGCGGCAGGTCGGCGGCGATGCGCAGGTCCTCGGGCAGCTTGTAGTGCGCGATCCGGGAGGACAGGTACTCGCGCAGCTCGGCGAGCGTGGGCGCGGGCGCGCCCGCGCGCGGGACCACGACGGCGACCCCGATCTCCCCCATCACCGGGTCGGGGCGGGGGACGACCGCGCACTGCGCGACCGAGGGGTGCGTGCTCAGCACCGCCTCGACCTCGGCCGGGTACACGTTGTAGCCGCCGCGGATGAACATCTCCTTGCGCCGGCCGACGAGGCGCACCAGCCCGCGCTCGTCGAGCCGGCCCAGGTCGCCGGTGCGGATCCAGCCGTCCACGATGGCGGCGGCGGTGGCCTGCGGGTCGCGCCAGTAGCCGGCCATCGCGGTCGGCGTGCGCAGCCACAGCTCGCCGACCTCGCCGACCGGGGCCGGCCGGCCGTCGTCGTCGCGGATCTCGCACTCGATCCCTGGCCGGGGGCGGCCGATCGTGAACAGCGCCTCCTCGTCGTCGGCGTCCGGCGCGGTGCCCAGGCCGCAGCCACCGGACTCGGTGGACGAGTAGCGCACGCAGTAGGGGGCGCCGATCCGGGCGCGCGCCTCCTCGATCAGCGCGGGCGGCGACGCCGCCGCGCCCGCGATGATCACCTGGACGGCGCTCAGGTCGAACTCGTCGAAGTCGGGCACCCGCAGCAGCAGGGCGAGCTGCGGGGCGACCGCGTTGAGGGTGGCGATCCGGTGCTCGGCGAGCAGCGCCAGCGTGTCCCGGGCGCGCCAGCGGCCCTGGATGTACGTGCACAGGCCGCGGCGCAGGTACCAGGGCAGCTTCGTCATGAACCCGACGTGGGCGAACTGGGTGGAGGCGAGCACCGGCTCGCCGGCGGCGTCGGCCCAGACGCCGCCGGTGTCGATCTGGGTGACCGCGCGCAGCTGCCGCTCGGCGAACACCGCTGCCTTCGGCATGCCGGTGGTGCCGGAGGTGAACACGATCGCCACCGGCCGGTCGTCGTCGGCCGGCAGCGGGGCGGGCGCGCTCGCGCCGGCGGCCAGCCGGCCGGCCCCGTAGCCGGCCAGCTCGTCGACCTCGCCCTCATCGGTGAGCACCAGGCGGGGGTCGGCCAGGGCCGCGAGCCGCTCCTGCTCCGGCGGAGCGAGCACCGGGTTCACCCCGGCGGTGATCGCCCCGAGCTTGGCGGCCGCGGCGTAGGCGATGACGTAGCGGCTGGTCGACGCCAGCCGCAGTACCAGCCGGTCGCCCTCGCCAACGCCACGCGCGGCCAGGGCCAGCGCGGCCGCGTCACTCCTGTCGTCAAGTTCAGCGAAGCTGAGCCGGCTGCCATCCGGGTTGACAAACGCCGTCGCGTCCCCGAACCGCCGGGCCGCCGCCCGCACCGTCTCCGCCAGCATGAAGCAAACGCTATCGGGTCGAGCCGGCAGACTCCCGCGCTGCGCGGGCAAGGAAGGGCCACCCGGCCACACGGTCCAGAAAGGGCCACATGGTCAGTAGCCGGTCAGCCGGGGCGGGGTGGACGATATCTGTTCAGTACACGTTCCCCATGCCCGCGCCCGCGGCCCCGTTACGGGTGTACGGTGCGGCCAGTCGTGAAGGAGGGACATCATGCGGGTCGTGGTCGACTTCGACGTCTGTGAGAGCAACGCGATCTGTGTCGGTCTCGTCCCGTCGGTCTTCGAGATCGACGAGAACGAGTACCTCTCGGTCGTCGAGGAACCGGACGAGTCGCTGCTGCCCGACCTGGAGAAGGCCGTGCGAGCGTGCCCGAAGCAGGCCATCAAGCTGATCAGGTAACGACCGTCCCGGCCCAGGGACGTTCGTCCCGCGGCCTCGCGCCGCGCTCGTAGCGCCGCGCGCAGCGCCGTCCCGGGCGGCGGCGGACCCGGCGGCCCAACCCGCCCGGGCCGCCCCGGGTGCCGCCGCCTGCCGGCCGCGCACCCGGCGCGCCGTGGCCCGCCCGGCCGCCGCACAGGAGACCTCATGACCGACCACATCCAGACCGAGACCGCCGGCGGGGTGCTGCGCATCCAGTTCAACCGGCCCGACAAGCGCAACGCGATCAGCCAGGAGATGTACCAGGCGCTCGGGGACGCGCTGGTCGCCGCCGAGGCCGACGAGAGCGTGCGCGTGGTGGTGTTTCGCGGCGTCGGCGGCGCGTTCACCGCCGGCAACGAGCTCGCCGACATCGCCGCCACCGACGTGCTCACCCCGGACGGGCCGACCGCCCGGTTCATCGGCACCCTCATCGACACGACCAAGGTGCTGGTCGCGGAAGTGGACGGGCCCGCGATCGGGATCGGCACCACCATGCTGCTGCACTGCGACCTGGTGTACGCCAGCGCCCGGTCGAAGTTCGGCCTGCCGTTCATCAACCTCGGCGTGGTGCCCGAGGCGGCCTCGTCGCTGTTGCTGCCCCGCAGCGCCGGCCCGCGGCTGGCGGCCAAGCTGCTGATGTTCGGTGACGTGTTCAGCCCGCAGGAGGCGGTCGAGGCCGGCATCGTGACGGAGGTGCTGCCGGACGCCGACGCGCTGCGCGCCCGGGTGGCCGATCGCGTCGAGGCGCTGCTGGCCCGCCCGCCGCAGGCCCTGGCAGCCGTCCGCCGGCTGCTGCACCATGACGACGCCGCCGGGCTGCACGCCCGCGCGAAGTTCGAGGGGGAGCTGTTCAGCACGCTGTCGAAGACCCCGGACGCCCAGGCCGCGATCGGCGCCGTGCTGCGGCGATAGCGCCGCTTGCCGCCGGCGGGCCAGTGGCCGGCGCCACCGGTGGCCGGGTCGACGCGGGAGGGAACACGACGCGATGGCTGAACGCACCGTGACCGGCGGCGCCGCTGGCGACGGCACCGGCGGCGGGCGGTCCGCCGCTGCCCCAGCCCGGGCGCCGCGCCGGGCCGGGCGGCCAGCCAGGATCGACCGGGCGACGATCGCCCGGGCCGCCGGGGAGATCGGCATCGACCGGGTCAGCATGCGCTCGGTGGCCGAGCGGCTCGGGGTGAGCGTCCCCGGCCTCTACCACTACGTGCAGGGACGCGAGGACCTGCTCCGGCTGGCCGCCGAGCAGTCGGCCGCCCGGATCTCCCTGCCGGTCGACCGCGGCCAGCACTGGGCCGAGTGGCTGTTCGAGTGGGCCGACCTGATCCGCCGGGCCTTCGTCGCCTCGCCGGCGCTGCTCGCGCAGTTCATGCAGGGGACGTTCGGGCTGGACCGGATGGTCGACGCGGTGGACAGCGCGCTCGGGCTGCTCATCCGCCAGGGGTTCGAGCCGCGGGCGGCGTTCGACGCCTACATCGTGGTCACCCACTGTGCGATGGGCGCGGCGGTGACCGAGATCCGCGAGCGCGAGACGGCCGCCGCGGGCACCCCGGCCAGCGTCGACTACTACCGCGTGGTCGGCCAGCGCGACCAGGCCGAGCTGCCGCACCTGCGCGCGCTGCTGGCCGAGGGCCCGCCGACCTACCCGTCGCCGCAGGAGCAGCTGACCACGGTGCTCGCCGGCATCGCGGCCCGCCGCGGCGAGTCATGGCCCGACATCGTCGCCCTGCTGCGGGCCCGGGAAACCACCACCCAGCCCACCGGCTGACCGCACCGCCCAGGCGCGCCCGGCCCCGCGGCCGGCCGGGCGGTTGGCGCACGCCAGGGCGGCCTGGGTTTGCGGACGGATCGTCGGGCACACCCGACGTCGTGACGACTCGGATGCTTCCTCCCCAGCGTCGCCCGCAGGCGCCACGCCGCGGCGGCCGGTTCGCCACTCTCACCGGCGCGGCGCCGGCCCGCAGCGCGCTGCGGCTGCGGCTGGCCCTCGCGCTGTTCGGCCTGGTGTTCTGCGGGGTGGCAGCTGGCCTGTTCGCCGTGGCCGGCTGGCCCGTGCCGGCCGGGCTGCTGGCGTTCGCCGGGCTCACCGCACTGATCGACCTGGGCGTCATCGCCGCCCGGATGCGCCAGCGCCGCCGGCTGGAGCGGCCAGCCCAGCCCACGCGTGGGCGGCAGCGCTCCGGCCTGCCCACCGACTACCCTCCGTATCCCTGACCCGGCCTTAGCGGCGCAGCCCGCGAGCTGGGTGGACGGGGTTGCGCGCCAGGGTGGTCGTCCGCGCCGTTTCCGCAGGTGAGCGGCATCGGGTTGACCACGCTGCGTGCTGGCTCTACTTTCATGCGCACGATCTGATGGCCCGTCAGGAACTGACGGGCCATCAGGTGGCTGGGGGGCGAGACAGCTGGCTCGAGCACGGAGGAGACCGTGATGGGACGACAGCCTGACATCCCCGGGGCAGCGGACGGCGGCGCTGGCGCGGCCCGCAGCGCCACGGAGGACGGGTCGGCAGGCTTAGCCGGCCGGCCCGCATTAGCCACGAGCGCGGCGGGTGAGGCCGGCGCGCCGGCCAGGGCCGGCGGCACCCGGCGCGCGGTACTGGTGGGCGCGGTCGGCGCGGCGGCGATCACCGCCGCCGGCTGGACGCCGGCCCTGCGCGCCCCGGCGGCACTCGCCGACCCCCCGGCGCCGCCGTCGTTCCCGTCGGGGATCCCGCTCTACCGGCAGCTGTTCAAGAACTGGGCCGGCGACATCTCGGTCTCCGGGATGTGGACCTGCGCGCCGGTTACCCCGGCCGACGTGGTGACGGTCGCCAACTGGGCCAGGGCCAACGGCTGGAAGGTCCGCCCCCGGGGCATGGCGCACAACTGGTCACCGCTGACCGTGCCCGCCGGGTCCTCCGGCAACAACGTGATCCTCGTCGACACCACCCAGCACCTGAAGTCCGTCACGATCAACGGGCCGTCCGGCGGCCAGCCGGCGACGGTGCGCGCCCAGACCGGCGTGGCCATGGAGAGCCTGCTCGGCCAGCTGCAGTCCGCCGGCTACGGGCTGACCGCGACGCCGGCGCCGGGCGACCTGACACTGGGCGGCGTGCTGGCGATCGGCGCCCACGGCACCGCGATCCCCGCGGCCGGCGAGACGCCGGTCTCCGGCACCACCTACGGCTCGCTGTCCAACCTGGTCACCGAGCTCACCGCGGTCGTCTGGGACTCCGCGGCCAACCAGTACGTCCTGCGCACGTTCAGCCGCTCCGACCCGGAATCGAAGGCCTTCCTCGCCCACGTCGGCCGGGCCTTCCTCACCGAGGTGGTGCTGCAGGTCGGCGCGAACCAGCGGCTGCGCTGCCAGAGCTGGTTCGACATCCCGTGGACCGAGATGTTCGCCGCGCCCGGCTCGAGCGGGCGGACGTTCGCCAGCTACGTCAACAGCGCCGGCCGGGTCGAGGCGATCTGGTTCCCGTTCACGGACAACCCCTGGCTCAAGGTCTGGAGCCGCCGGCCCACCAAGCCGCTGCTGTCCCGGCAGGTGAACAGCCCGTACAACTACCCGTTCTCGGACAACCTGTCCCCCGAGCTCGCCGACCTCGCCGGCCAGATCATCTCCGGCAACCCCGGGCTGGCCCCGACGTTCGGCCAGACGCAGATCGCCGTCGTCGGCGCCGGGCTGATCACCACGTTCAGCTACGACATCTGGGGCTGGTCGAAGGACCTCCTGCTCTACGTCCGGCCGACCACGCTGCGGGTCACCGCGAACGGCTACGCGATCCTGACCAACCGCTCCAACATCCAGCGGGTGGTGCACGAGTTCTGCACCTACTACCAGAACAAGCTGAACACCTATCGGAACAACGGCCTGTACCCGATGAACGGGCCGGTGGAAATCCGGGTCACCGGGCTGGACGTCGACAGCGACGTCCGCGTGCCGTCCGCCGGCTCGCCCCAGCTGTCCGCCGTGCGCCCGCGGCCGGACCACCCCGAGTGGGACGTCGCGGTCTGGCTGGACATCCTCACCATCCCGGGCACGCCGTACTCGAACCAGTTCTACCGAGAGGTCGAGTCCTGGGTGTTCTCGAACTACTCCGGCTCGTACGCGTCGGCCCGGGTCGAGTGGTCCAAGGGCTGGGGCTACACCAACAGCGCCGCGTGGGCGGACAGCACCATGATCGGCACGACCGTGCCGAACAGCCTGCGCGCCGGCCAGCCCTCGGGCGACAACTTCGACACCGCCGTCGCCACCCTGAACGCCTACGACCCGCACCGCATCTTCAGCAGCCCGCTGCTCGACTCCCTGCTCCCCTGATGCCGGCCTGGCGAGCCGGGCCTCCTCCCGGGGTTCGGCGCGGAGAAGCCGAGACTCGTCCTCATGTCGGTGGGCCGGCTCCCTGGGCCGAGGCTGCTGAGGTCGGCTCGCCGGGCCTGACCCCGGCTCCCTGAGCCGCGCCGGACGCGGCCGGGCCGGGTGGCGCCGGGAACGCCCGCGCG
>JADGHD010000297.1 GCA_019689615.1 Frankia sp.
GGTCCATGGGCAGCGCACCGGAGACGCGGTGAACGGCGATCGTCGGCGCGGCCGCTGGCCCGGGCGGGGCGGCGGGTGGGTGCGCGGGCAGGGTCACGCCAGGGGAAGGTAGGCGCTGGCGAGGGCGTCGCGGTTGGCGTCGGCCTCGGCGGCGGTGCCCGACCATGCGAGCGCGCCGTGCCGCAGCACGTACACCCGGTCGGCGATGGTCAGCGCGCTGCGCACGTGCTGCTCGACGAGCAGGACGGCGAGGCCGTCGTTGGCGGCGGCGCGGACCGCGGACAGCAGCCGGGTGACGATCCGGGGCGCCAGCCCGAGCGAGAGCTCGTCGGCGAGCAGGGCGATCGGCCGGCGGGCCAGCGCCCTGGCCAGCGTCACCATCTGCTGCTGGCCGCCGGACAGCAGGCCGGCGCGGCGGTCCAGGTGCGGCTCGAGCTCGGGGAACGTGGCCAGCGCCAGGTCCGGGTCGCAGCGGCCCACCCGCAGGTTCTCGCGCACGGTGAGGCTCATGATGACCGAGCGGTCCTCGGGCACCAGGCTGAGCCCCGCGCGCGCCCGGCCGTGCAGCGGCGCGGTGGTCGGCGCGCCGAGCCAGTGCACCTCACCGGAGATCGGCGGGAGCGCGCCGGCGAGGGTGAGCAGGGTCGTCGTCTTGCCGGCGCCGTTCGGGCCGAGCAGGACCACCACCTCACCGGCCCGCACTTCCAGCGACAGGTCGCGGACGACCGCCGCGGCGCCGTAGCCGGCAAACAGCGACCTGGCCGCCAGCACCGGCGGCGCGGCCGGCCCGCCGGAGCGCGCCGGTGCTTCCTGGGACGGTGCCGGGGCGGCGAGCGACGCGGGCGCCGGATGGCGTGGCCCGGGTGCCGGGGTGGCCGGCGGGCTGGCGGTCGCGCGGCGCCGGGGGATCACCGCGCGCTCCTGGCGAGCGGGGCGGCGGCGCTGACGTCCTCGCCGAGGTAGGCCAGGCGGACCCGGGGGTCGGCGCGGACCTGGTCCGGTGTGCCCTCGGCGATCAGGGTCCCGGCGTCGAGGACGAGCACCCGGTCGCAGATGGTCATGACGACGTCCATGTCGTGCTCGTTGAGCAGGATGCCCAGGCCCCACTCGTCGGCCAGGCGCCGCAGCAGGGCGGCGACCTCGGCGCTCTCCCGCTCGTCCAGCCCGGCGCACGGCTCGTCGAGCAGCAGCACCGACGGGGCGGCGGCGACCGCGCGGGCGATCGCGAGCAGCCGGCGGCGGCCGTATGGCAGCTCGCTGACCGTGCGGGTGAGGTCGTCGCGCAGGCCGAAGGCGTCGATCGCGGCCCGGGCGGCCGGCGGCAGCGGGGTGCGCCGCGGCCAGAACAGGTCGGTGAGGTAGGCCAGCGGGTCCCGCCGGTCGCTCGCCGCCTCGATGTTCTCCAGCACGGTGAGATCCTCGAACAGCTCGAGGTTCTGGAACGAGCGCGCCGCGCCGCGGCGGGCCCGCCGGTGCGGCGGCAGCCGGTCGAGCCGGTGCTCGCCCAGCGAGAGCTGGCGGACCCGGGCCGAGGCGTAGCCGGTGATCGCGTCGATGACGGTGGTCTTGCCGGCGCCGTTCGGGCCGATCAGGCCGACGATCTGGCCGGGGGCGACCCGCAGGCTGAGGTCGTCGACGGCGGTGACGGCGCCGAACCGGACGGTCAGCCCCCAGACGGACAGCGTCCTCTGCGGGATCGACGGCGGCCCCGGGTGGGCGAGCAGCCGCTCGATCCGGCGTCGCTCGCGTTCCGCCCGCCTGGCGCGCCGGGACGGCGGGGAGCACCAGCGGGCGACGGCGCGGGCGGCCGCGGCGTTGCCTGGCGCCATCCCGCTGCCGGAGCCGACCAGGATGAGAACGAGCACGAAGCCGCCGATCAGCGGGACGTAGCGGTCGAGCTCGGCCAGCCAGCCGAGCACCCGGCCGCCGAGGGCGATCGCGAGGCCGCCGAGCACCAGCGCGCCGAGCACCGGGCCGATCCGGCGGGCGCCCGGTCCCAACCGGCGCAGCCGGCCCAGCCGGTTGACCCGCCGCGCGATGCTCCCGCCGAGGCCGGCGCCGACGCCGACCCCGATCAGCGCGATCACCGTCCGGGCGAACGCGGCCACGTTGGCGAGCAGGTCGCCGAGCCAGGCGCCGAACCGGGTGCCCAGCGTCCCGGCCGCCCAGGTGGCGCCGGCGAACGCGCCGCTGACCCAGCCGACGCCGCCGAGCACGGCGAACGCGATCAGCAGGATCGAGGCGAACGGGGAGAACAGCCCGCCGCCGTAGTCGATGTTGCCCCGCTCGCCGTACTGGTGCAGGGCCAGCAGCACGCCGCCGAACCCGGCGATCGCCGCGGACAGCGCGAACGCGTACAGCTTGGCGCCGACGACGCTCACGCCGAGCGCTGCGGCGGCCCGCTCGTTGGTCCGCACGGCGATCAGCCGTCGGCCGGCCCGGCCGCGGCGCAGGTTCGCGACCCCGACGGCGACGACGGCGAACGAGATCAGGGCCAGCGTGGCGAACGCCCGCGGCGCCTCCAGCTTGTCCATCCGGACGCCGAACAGCGTGACGTCGCCGACGACGGTGCCCTCGAGCATGGCGAAGTCGCCGAACCGGGCGGCGTCCGAGCCGGGCGGCGGCGGGGTGTGGTAGCCGCGCTGGAACAGCAGCGCGTCGGCCGCCGCGCCGATCCCCAGGGTGACGACGGCGAGCTGCAGGCCGCGGGTGCGCAGCGCCGGCAGCGCGAGCAGCAGGCCGGCCAGGGCCGTGCCGGCGACGCCGAGCGCGAGCGCCGCCTCCAGCGGCCAGCCGCGGGTGGCCACCAGCCGGCCGGCGATCAGCGCGGCGATCCCGGCGAAGGCGAACTGGGCCAGCGAGAGCTGTCCGGTGAGGCCGGCGAGCACCACCACCGAAAGGATCACGATCGCCCAGATGGCGTTGGCGTTCAGCGCGTTCACCCAGGCCACCGGCAGCGCGTACCAGATGAGAGTGATCGTGATCGTGAGCGAGACGACGAGCGCGGCCCAGGGCACCCGTCCGCTGCCGAGCGTGGGCAGCCGTTCGTGGACGTGGCCGCGGTCGGGGATACCGCGGCCGCGGATGGCCAGGTAGAAGATGATCACGAGGAGCGGGATGGCCCGGTCGACGCCGCGCCAGGCCGGGTGCTCGGCGACCAGCTGGACCTGGGTCTCCACCTCGATGGCGGCGAGCACGAGCGCGGCGCCGAGCACCACCGGGAACGACCGGAACGCCGCCAGCAGGCAGATCGCCAGCGTCGGCACGACCAGCAGCACGAGGTTGCCGGCGGCCAGCGGCTGCTGCATCGGGGCGAGCAGCACACCGGCGAGCCCGGCCAGGCCCGCGCCGAGCGCCCAGGCGCCGGCCGCGATCCGGTCGGGCGACCAGCCGAAGGCCGCCGCCGCCCGCGGGTTCTCGGTGACCGCGGTCGCGGCCAGCCCGATCGTGGTGTGCCGGAAGGCCGCCCACAGGCCGGCGGTCACGGCGACCGCGACGGCGAGGCGGACGAACACGTCCCAGCCGACCGGCATCCCGGCCAGCGTCACCTTGCCGGTCGGCAGCACGGTCGGCGCGGTCCGGACCGCGTTGCCGTACATCAGGGTGATCGCCGACTGCAGGATGATGAGCAGGCCGAGGGTGGCCATCACCTTGGTCAGCCCCGAGGCCTCCCGCAGTGGCCGCGTCACCAGAAGGTGGAAGACCAGCCCGATCAGCGACGTCGACCCGACGGCCACGAGCGCCGCTACGGCCACGGGCAGCGACCACGCCTCGGCCGCGCCCTGGAACGCGTAGGCCGCCCAGGCGAGCAGTGCCCCGTGGGCGAGGCTCAGGACGCCGGCACCCCGCTGGATAACCACAACCCCGGCCGCGAGCAGCGCATAGAGCCCGCCGGTCCCAAGACTGAGCAGGGCGTAGCCCACCACGTCGTTCACCCTGGCCCACCTTCACCCGGTTCATGCCCCGCGGGGAAAAGCAAACCAGTGCGTCCGCACCGCCCCTGTATCGGGGGGCACATCGCTCACACAATCCCTGGCGCGCGGTGTGCAAACGGATTTCTCGGCGAGTCGTCGGCGATGCCCGGTCGGCCGCCCGGTGGGAACCGGACACCGCGCCGGTCGTTGACACGGGCGTGAGCGAGCTGGTGGCCGGGGCGAACGCCCCGGTGCCCTCCGGGGCGGTGCGGGTGCGGTTACCGGGACCGGCCACCGGCGCAACATCCTGCGGGCTGAGGTCAGCGAGATCGGCGTCGGCCTCGCCCGCGCCGCCGACGAGTTCGGCTGGTACTGGACCCAGGTCTTCGGCACCCAACGGACGTGGTGACGCCCGCCGTCGTACGAACAGGCGGGGCGGCTCGCGACCGATGGCGAACCGCCCCGCCCGCCGCGAGGATCAGGCTCCGCCCTGGCCCTGGGCGAGCAGCTCCAGCGCGTCGAACGTCTGGTTGCCGAGCGGGACGTAGGTCTGCGTCGCCGAGTCCCAGCGGATGGCCCGCAGCGTGTGGTTGAAGACCCGCTCGACGCCGGGGATCGGGTTCGGCCTGGTGAAGTCCAGCGGCGGCAGCAGGCCGAGGTCCAGGTCCGTGGTCTGGTCCAGCTGCGCCCGCAGCGCCACGGCCGACAGGTCATCACCGGGGATCGCGTTGCCCACCCGCTCGACGACCTGCACGCCCAGCCAGGCGCCGATCGTGTTGGTTGAGCTGGTCCGAAGCTCGGGCGCGGCGTCGGCCTCACCGGCCGCGTACGCGTCGTCCAGCTCCTTGATCGCCCTGGCCAGCTCCGGGAACTCGGCCGCCTGGCTCAACTCGGGGAACGCGCTGGCGAAGACGATCCGGTCGGCCGCCGGGCCCTGCTGGACCAGCCAGTCGCGGGAGAGCACACCCAGCGCGTGGCAGTACAGCTCGTCCTGGCTGCCTGCGGTGATCGTCGCGTAGGCGCCCTGGTCGAAGACGACGAGCGCGGTGCCGTTGACGCCGGCGCCCCGCAGCTGGGCGGCGGTCGGCGAGAAGTCGCTGGTCGTGATCGGGACCCGGGCCTCGACCGCGAACGGCAGGCCGGCGGCGCGCGCCCCGGCCTGGGCCATCATCACCAGCCGGTCGCTGAGCGCCAGGTCGTAGCCGACCAGGCCGAGCCTGGTCGCGCCGGCCGCCTTCAGCACCGACGGGCAGACCGCCGGGTAGAAGGTGAGCGGGCTGATCACGTAGCTGATCGGGGAGGACAGGTCGAGGCCGTCCGGGGAGACGCCGCCTGAGCCGACCGACGGGATGCCGGCCTGCTCGAGGATCGGCATGATCCCGCCGACGTGGCTGACCGCGTTGACGACGGCCAGCACGTTCTCGTCGACGGCCCGCTCGGCGCACTCCTTCGCCGTCTCGGGGTCGTTCTTGTCGTTGCAGTAGATCAGCTCGACCGGGTGGCCCTTGATCCCGCCGCGCTCGTTGAGGGCGCGCACGGCGGCCCTGGTCGCGCCGAGCATGTCCGGGTAGTTCGAGCTCGCGGTCTCCGTCGGCGCGATCATCATCAGCTTGACCGGGGCGCCGGCGGCGACGCTGCTGCCGCCCTCGGTCGTGGAGCCGCCCCCGCCGCCTGACTCCTCGCTGCAGGCAGCGAGCGCCACCACCGCGCCCAATGCCACGGCGGCGAGGCGTGCCGCGTGTCGTCGTCCCACCCGTCGTGCCACCGCGGGCCTCCCTGTCCGGTCAGATCAAATGCGACCAAGCGTAGGCGAAGCCCATGATCTGGTCCGTAAGGGCCCCAAAACGCTCGGCCATCACGGGGTCGTTGAGATTCCCGAACGAATCGATGGCGCCGGCGTCGAGGCTGTTCAGCGTGATGCCGAGCGGTGTCGGCCACCCACCGAGGGCGTGCACGATGGAGCGCAGCGCAGTCAGCGTGCTACCAGCCGTGTCTGGGCGCTCGAAGCAGACCAACAGCCCGACCGCCCTGGCCTCCAGGCATGGCCGCGGCAGGCCGCTCAGGTCGTGGAGGTAGTCGAGCGCGTTCTTGAGTAGGCCGGACACGCCGCCGTGGTAGTCGGGGGAGGCGAGCACCAGCCCGTCGGCGCGGCTGACCTCGGAGAGCAGCCGGTGCGCGGCCGGGACCCGCTCGACCCGGCGGTCCGGCGGGTACGGCGGCAGGTCCAGCTCGGCCGGCCCGAGGACGACCGTCTCGGCACCCGCCTGCGAGGCCATCCGCATCACGGCGGTCAGCGCGCGCTGGGTGGCCGACTCCGGCCGCGACGAGCCACCAAGGCCCACAATCACCGGACGGCGCCTACCTGGCTGCCCAGGGCCAACACCAGGGGGGGTTCGGCGCTCCAGCCCGGAGAGCCCGCCGCCACGCCGGACCCCGCCAAAGGCGTCCACCACAGCCTCCTCGCCCCGCGCCGCTTCGTCCCAGAAAGGAGCCTATGACAAGGGTGATTTGACCCGGCAGGGACGTGTTTGTCCGATG
>JADGHD010000298.1 GCA_019689615.1 Frankia sp.
CGCCGCCGGCCCGCCGGCGGGCCAGGCCCTGCCGGTCCCCGCTCGCCCCCTCCTCTCCCTCCCGTCCGCACGAAAGGACCGTTCCCATGCGTTTCCGCCGTCGATGCGTCGCGGCGCTGGCCGCCGCGGTCGCCCTCGCGGTCGCCGGCTGTAGCAGCGCGGCATCCCGCGAGGACTCCTCGTCCAGCTCCGCGGTCCCCGGCAAGGACAGCACTGCCGTCGGCTTCATCTTCGTCGGCCCGAAGGACGACGTCGGCTACAACCAGGCCGCCTACGAGGGCAGCCAGGCGGTCGCCGAGGCGTTCCCCGACCTGGAGATCCTCACCGCGGAGAACGTCCCCGAGGACGACAACGCGGCCCGGGTCATGAACAGCATGATCCAGAAGGGTGCGAAGATCATCTTCGCCACCAGCTACGGCCACCTGGACGCCGCCCTCAAGGTCGCCGCCGAGCACCCCGACGTGGTCGTCGTCCAGCAGGGCAACGTCATCGCCGAGGACCAGATCACCCCGAACACCGGCACCTACTTCGGCACGGTGTACGAGCCGGTGTACCTCGCTGGCGTGGCCGCCGGCCTGACCACCAAGACCAACAAGCTGGGCTACGTCTACGCGTTCCCGATCCCGCAGACGATCGCGAACATCGACGCCTTCACGCTCGGCGCCCGCTCGGTCAACCCGGAGGCGACGACCTACACGGTGAGCACGTCGAACTGGTGTGACCCGGGCAAGCAGGCGCAGGCCGCGCAGAGCCTGCTCTCGCAGGGCATCGACGTGATCACGCAGCACCAGGACTGCACCGGCACGATCATCAAGGCGACCGAGGCGGCCGGCGCCTACACCGTCGGGTACCACGCGGACGGGTCGGCGCTCGCGCCGAAGGGCTGGATCACCGGCTCCGAGTGGAACTGGGGCCCGCTGTACGTCGACATCGTGCGCACGGCGCTGGCCGGCGAGTTCACCGGCAGCAAGTACAACGCGAACTACCGCGTCGGCCTGAAGACCGGCGAGAACCCGTTCGTGCAGTCCGAGTTCGGGCCGGCGGTCACCCCCGAGGTGGAGGAGGCTGTCGCCGAGGCGGCGGAGTTCATCGCCTCGCCGGAGGGCTCGCCGTTCGTCGGCCCGGTCCGCGACCAGGAGGGCACGGTGCGGATCCCCGCCGGTGAAGTGCCCGACTACGCCACCCTCGACGGGATCGACTTCTTCGTCGAGGGCGTGATCGGCGAACTGCCCAAGTCCTGACCCACCCGCGCAGCCGGTGGCGCGACGCGGCGACTGGGCCACGCCCACCCCGCGCCGCGCCACCGGCCTGGCCAGCCTCTGACATCCCCCGCGCCGCGCCCGTGTCCGGCGACCAGTGGCCACCAGCGACGAACACCCGGCCAGCACCCGGCGCGCGGCCATGGACCGACCGACGACCGGCGACCGACCGAAAGGACGGCGAACCCCCCGATGACCGCCACCGACCTGGTCTTCCCGACCGTGCCCGCGGACCCGTACGACTGGCCGTACGACGGGTCGTTCACGCCGTCGCGCACCGCCGTGATCAACATCGACTGGCAGGTCGACTTCTGCGGCAAGGGCGGCTACGTCGACGCGATGGGCTATGACCTGGCGCTGACCAGGGCAGGGCTCGCCCCGACCGCGCGGCTGCTGGAGGTGGTCCGTCGCCTCGGCTTCTTCGTCGTGCACACCCGGGAGGGCCACCGGCCCGACCTGTCCGACTGCCCGCCCAACAAGCTGTGGCGGTCGAAGCGGATCGGCGCGGGCATCGGCGACGAGGGCCCGTGCGGCCGGATCCTCACCCGCGGCGAGCCCGGCTGGGAGATCGTCCCCGAGGTCGCCCCGCTGCCCGGGGAGATCATCATCGACAAGCCGGGCAAGGGCTCGTTCTACGCCACCGACCTCGACCTGATCCTGCGCCGGGCGGGCATCACGCACATCATCCTGACCGGCATCACCACCGATGTCTGCGTGCACACCACGATGCGCGACGCCAACGACCGTGGCTACGAGTGCCTGCTGCTGTCCGACTGCACCGGCGCCACCGACGAGGGCAACTACCAGGCGGCCCTCAAAATGATCAAGATGCAGGGCGGCGTCTTCGGCGCCGTCTCCACCTCGGACGCCCTGCTGGCCGTGCTCAACGCCGCCGACGGCGCGGCCGCCGCCCGCTGACGGCGCGCCGTGATGGCCGACAGCGCCCCCACCCTCGCCGCCCCGCTCGACCTGCAGGCCGCCTCGCTGCGCGCCGGCTACCTGTCCGGCTGGCTGCGGGTCGCCGACGTCGTCGACGCGGTCCTGGCCGCGATCGCCAGCCGCGGCGACGACGGGGTCTGGATCCACCTCGCACCCCGCGCCGACCTGCTGCGCCGGGCCGCCGAACTCGACGAGCTGCTCGCGGCTGTCCTGGCCGACCAACGCCGGGGCGACCCGGCGGACCAGCCACCCGCGGCGCTACCCCCGCTGTTCGGGCTGCCGTTCGCCGTCAAGGACAACATCGACGTCGCCGGCATGCCCACGACCGCCGCGTGCCCGCGGTTCGGCTATCCGGCGGCGGCGGACGCGTTCCTGGTCGAACGGCTGCTCGCGGCCGGCGCGGTCTGCGTCGGCAAGACCAACCTCGACCAGTTCGCCACCGGCCTGTCCGGCGTGCGCAGCCCGTACGGGATCCCGTCGTCGCCGTTCGACCCAGCGATGATCTCCGGCGGTTCGAGCTCCGGCTCGGCGGTCGCCGTCGCCGCCGGCCTGGTGACCTTCGCGATCGGCACGGACACCGCCGGCTCCGGCCGGGTGCCGGCCGCCCTGACCAACACCGTCGGCCTCAAGCCCTCCCGTGGGCTGGTCAGCGCCCGCGGCGTGGTCCCGGCCTGCCGCTCGCTGGACTGCCCGAGCGTCAGCGCCCTCTCGGTCGCCGACGCCACCCTCGTGCTGTCGGTGATCGCCGGCTTCGACGAGCACGACCCCTGGTCGCGCCGGTTCCCACCGCCCGGGAGCTGGCGGCCCGCCGCCGCAGCGCCCCCGGGCCCGGCGGGCCGCCCCCCGCGGCTGGGCGTGCCGCCGGCCAGCCTGCTGGCCGCCGACTGCGCCCCGCCGGTGCTCGGGGTCTTCGACACCGCCCGCGACCTGCTCGTGGCCGCCGGCGCCGAGGTGGTCGAGGTGGACCTCGACCCGTTCCTGGCGGCCGGCAGGCTGCTCTACGACGGCCCGTGGCTGGCCGAGCGGTACTCGGCGATCGGCCCGTTCCTCCAGGAGCACCCGGACGAGGTCCACCCGGTCATCGCCGAGCTGCTGGCCCCGGCCACCCGGATCAGCGGGGTCGAGGTCTTCACCGCGATCGACCGCCTGCGCGGGCTGCGCCGCCAGACCGAGCCGACCTGGCGGGAAATCGACGCCCTGCTCCTGCCGACCGTGCCGAGGACCTACTCGATCGCCGAGATGCTGGCCGACCCGATCCGGCGCAACGCCCGGCTCGGGCGCTTCACGACGTTCGTCAACCTGCTCGACCTGGCCGCGGTCTCGGTACCGGCCGGCTTCGCCGACAACCTGCCCTACGGCGTCACCCTGGTCGGCCCGGCCGGCACGGACGCCCAGCTCGCGGCCCTGGCCACCGACCTGCACACCGCGACGAGGACCGCCCCCGGCCTCGGCATCCACCCCCTGGCCGCACCACCGGGCACGCCAGCCGACACCCTGGCCGCCGCGGCCCCACCAGCCGCGTCCGGCTGAGCTGGCGCCACGTCAGCACGATCCCGTCCAGCCGGGGGCCGACCACCGCGCGACGACGTCCGTCCGCGGACGTCGGCACCTGTGCTGGGCGGGCGTGGCCGGGGACGCGAGGCGCACGGCGGTGATGGCCGAGCTGTACGGGCTAGCCGTGTGGGACTACTGGACGCGGATCTCGCCGTGTCGAAGTGCCGGCGGATTCAACCGCCGCCGGGCCTGGCGTCGGCCGGGCGCGGCCCACCGCCGCTTTGGCCGTCCGGGTGGTGGGTCGCCACGCTCTGGCCGTTCGCGGATGGCTCGGCGGGCGGCGGCGGGGCGGAGGGCTGCTCGACCGCCAGGTCGAACCACAGGTACTTGCCGGACTCGACGCTCGCCACGCCCCAGCTACCGGCGAGGGCCTCCAGCACCAGCAGGCCGCGGCCGCCCTCGGACTCCTCGTCGACCTCCCGGCGGTCCGGCAGCGTGGTGGACGTGTCCGAGACCGAGGCGTGCACCAGGCCGGGGCGCAGCTCCACGAGCAGCCAGACCGGCGGGCGGCCGTACTTGACCGCGTTCGTGACCAGCTCGCTGACCAGCAGCTCGGCGGTGGCGGTCGAGTCCTCGTCCAGTCCGGCGCGGCTCAGCGCGTCCCGGAGCACGTGACGCGCCTGGGGCACGGCCGACGGCAGGTAGGGGAGCTCGGCGAGAACGTGGGTAGCCGGCGGACAGTAGGAGCTCGCCCGCCGCACGACGCTCATCGTGCCTGGCATCGCGGAACCCGGCATCGCACTCATCGGTCACCAAATCTGAACGAGGTCATCCAGCACGGTCTACCCTTCGGGAACTCTCCCGAAGCGCGGGCAGCCAGCCGAGTTCCCCAGCTCGGCCCCCGGCCTCCGGTGTGAACGCCCCAAATGCCTGGTCACGCCCCACCGGCCGCCGCGATGACGGTCAGTCATCACGGGCTCCGGTCGCGAGCCTCCTACCCCGTCACCCCCCGTCGCAACCATCCGGCCGCCAGATGGCTCGACGCGTCGCGAGCTGGGCCGGTGACGCATCCCAAACCCTCACAGACCGGACCCGAGACCGACCCCGGCCGCGCCGGTGACGGCCGCTCCGGCCGCCACCGCCGCCACCGAGGCCGCCGCCACCGCTCGCGCCCTGGCGCCGTCAGCGCCCTCCGTCACCTCAGCACCCTCGGTTGCGGTCACGCTGCGTGACTGGCCTGGGTCAGGGCCGGGCACCCGGACGACCACGATCGCGAGGTCGTCGCGCAGGTTGCCGCCGGCGAACCGCTCGGCCGTGGCCCGCACCCGGTCGGCGATGCCCTGCGCGGACAGGCCGACGCAGTCCGCCACCGCGTCCAGCAGCCGCTGCTCGCCGAGCATCTCCCGGCCGGCGCGGGCCTCGACCACGCCGTCCGTGTAGAGCACGAGGGCGTCGCCGGGCGCGAGCTCGACGTCGACGGCCGGGAAGGTGACCTCGTCGTCGTCGAGCACCCCGAGCAGGGTGCCGGGCACGCCGACGAACGCCACCTCGCCGTCCGCGCGCAGCACGACCGGCTGCGGGTGGCCGGCGAGGTGCAGGGTCAGCCGCACGCCGTCGGCGCTCACCTGGTCGAGGCTCGCCGCGGCGAGCGTGCAGAACCGCGGCGACCCGGTCGGGTAGGCGGCGGCGGTGTCCCGTAACGTCCGGTTCAGGTCGCCGAGGATCTGGCCCATTGGTGTGGCCTGGCTGGTGAGCAGCCGCAGCACCGCCCGGGCGACCCCGGTCACGGTCGCCGCCTCCGCGCCCTTGCCGCAGACGTCGCCGATGGCCACCGTCCAGCAGTCCCGCGGCCCGGGCACGAGGTCGAAGAAGTCGCCGCCGACGTCGAGGCCGGCAGAGCGGGCCGCCCCGTAGGCGGAGCCCAGGTCGAGGCCGGGGATCCGGGGCAGCCGCGGTGGGCGCAGCCCGGCCTGCAGGCCGTCGGCGAGCTCCACCTGCCGGCTGTACAGGCGGGCGTTGTCGACCGCGAACGCAGCCCGCCTGGCCAGGTCGGCGAGCAGGTCCAGCTCGTCCGGGGCGAACGAGCTGCCGGCGTCGCGGCCGACGGCGACCATCCCGAGCACCCGCCGCCTGGCGCGCAGCACGGCGACGAGGATCGGGCCGTCGGGCGTCCAGGTCTGGCGGACGGGGGTGGCGCCGCTGGAGCGGACCGCCGCCATGATCGGGCCGTCCGGGTCGGCGGCGGCCTTGGCCAGCTCCGGCTCGGCCGGCTCCTCCGCGTGCGCGACCGCGGCCAGCTTCGGGACCCCGTCGTCGCGGCGCAGGTAGACGGCGCACCAGCGGCCGATCCGCGGCACCGGCAGGTGGGCCAGCATCGCCAGCGAGTGGTCCAGCTCCAGGCTTCCGGCCAGCAGGTCGGACGCCTCGGCCAGGAACGACAGCATGCCGATCCGGCGCTCCTCGGCCTGGCGCATGTCGCCGCCGCCGAGAGCCAGCGCCATCCACCGGGCAACCAGCCGGACCCGCTCGGCGTCCACCTCGCCGCCGATCTCCCGATCCGGCCAGAGCAGCACCTCGCCCAGGCTCTCCTGGGTCGGGTCGAGCGGGAACGACAGCGCGGCCGACGGCGCGCCGGTCCGGCCGAGCATCGCGACCAGCTCCGGCTCGGCGCTGTCCGGCGAGGGCCGGTGCACCAGCCCGCCGGTGACCGGCTGGGTGTCGACGAGCTGCGCGAGCAGCTCGGCGACCTCACCCTCGGC
>JADGHD010000299.1 GCA_019689615.1 Frankia sp.
CCCCATCCCCGAACCCGCACCGTACCCACCCCCGACCGCGACGCGTGGCCGTCGCGGCTCACAGCGTAGGAGCCGTCCCTGCTGGCCGCCCGCTGGCCGCTCGGAGGGACTTGGCCTGACTAGGTGAAGAAAGTTTGCGAAGAAGGAAGATCTGGCGAAGGATCTACGGTATCGATGGTCATCAGACGTCGAATATCCAGTTGAGGTGTCGGGTGGGTCCCGACCGTGCGCCGCTGGAGGTCTCGCGTGGCCGTGCCCGTTGTGTCGTCCGCGCCCGCCATTGGGCGGGCCGGTGCCCGCCCGACCGTGCCGATCCCCGGCGACCGGCCGGCGGGCCGTGCGGGAAGCGCTGCCCGCCAGCCCGGGCGCGCCGGCCGGGTGGCGCCGGACGAGGTGCGCGAGGTGCTCGGCCGGCACGTGCTGCTCGACGGGCTGGACATCGTCGTCGACCTCGACGCCAGCCGGGGGCTGAGCCTGGTCGACGCCCGCACCGGGACCGCCTACCTGGACCTCTACAGCTTCTTCGCGTCCGCGCCGCTGGGGGTGAGCCCGCCGGAGCTGGCCGACGACCCCGAGGCGCTCGCCGAGCTGGGGCGTGCCGCCGTCAACAAGCCGGCCAACCCGGACGTCGCCACCGTCGCCTACGCCGAGTTCGTCGCCACCTTCACCCGGGTCCTCGGCGACCCGCGGCTGCCGCACCTGTTCTTCGTCGAGGGCGGGGCGCTGGCCGTCGAGAACGCGCTCAAGTGCGCCTTTGACTGGAAGAGCCGGCACAACGAGGCCGCTGGCCGCTCGCCCGAGCTCGGCACCCGCGTGCTGCACCTGCGGCACGCCTTCCACGGCCGCAGCGGCTACACGCTGTCGGTGACCAACACCGACCCGAACAAGACCGCCCGGTTCCCGAAGTTCGACTGGCCGCGGATCGACAGCCCGGCGCTGACCTTCCCGGTCACCGACGCCAGCCTGGCCGCGGTGCGGGCGGCCGAGGAGCGCGCGCTCGAGCAGGCGGCCGCCGCGTTCGCCCGCTACCCGCACGACATTGCCTGCTTCCTGGCCGAGCCGATCCAGTGCGAGGGCGGCGACCGGCACCTGCGGCCGCAGTTCCTGGCCGCCATGGGCGAGCTGGCGCACGCCAACGACGCGCTGTTCGTCCTCGACGAGGTGCAGACCGGGGTCGGCGCGACCGGCAGCGCCTGGTGCTACCAGCAGCTGGGGCTGGCGCCCGACGTCGTCGCGTTCGGGAAGAAGGTGCAGCTTGGCGGGGTGATGGCCGGCGGGCGGGTGGACGAGGTCACCGACAACGTGTTCCGCGTCCCCGGGCGGATCAACTCGACCTGGGGCGGCGGGCTGGTGGACATGGTCCGCTCCACCCGGATGCTTGAAATCATGGAACGCGACCGGCTCTTCGACGCCGCGGCGGCGGCCGGCCGCCGCCGGCCCCCCGGGCTCACCCCCCCCCGGCGCTCCCCCCCGGGGGGGGGGGGGCGGCCCGCCGCCGGCGGGACGGGCTGCCCCGGCGCGCCGACCGCCACCGGGGGCGGGGCGGCAACGCCCGCGGCCGAGGCCTGCTGTGCGCGTTCGACCTGCCGGACCGGGCCAGCCGGGACGAGGTGCTGCGCCGGCTGCGGGAGGACGAGCAGGTCCTCGCGCTGCCGGCCGGGGAGCTCAGCGTGCGCCTGCGCCCGGCGCTGACCATCACCGACGACGAGATCGACGCCGCGCTCGCCGCCCTCGGGCGGGTGCTCGCCGCGCTCGGCCGTGGCGCCGGCGGCGGGCGGCGGCGCGCGGCCAGCGGCCAGGCCGACGACGGGAGCTGACGATGACGCTGGTACACCCGCCGCTGGTGGCGGCGATGATCGACCCGATCGAGACGATCGGGGCCCCGGCTGGCCAGCCAGGCGCGGGCCAGGGGCTGGCCGGCGGTGCCGTGCCCGAGGCGGCCGGTCCGGTCGTCGCGTCGACGAACCCGGCGCGGCTGTCCGATGTGGTCGCCGAGGTCCGCCTCGCCAGCCAGGAGACGCTGCTCGCCGCGGCCAGGACCGCCCGGGCGGCGCAGCCGGGCTGGGCGGACGTGCCCGCGCCGGTGCGCGGCACCGTGATCGGCAACTTCGGCCGCCTCGTCGAGGACAACGCCGAGGCGCTGGCCCGGCTGGTCACCCGGGAGGTCGGCAAGCCGCTGGCCGAGGCCCGCGGCGAGGTGCAGGAGATCATCGACACCTGCCGGTTCTTCGTCGGTGAGGGCCGCCGCCTCTACGGCGAGACGGTGCCGTCGGAGATGCCGGACAAGCAGCTGTTCACCTTCCGCGAGCCGGTCGGCGTGCTGATGGTGATCACGGCCGGGAACTTCCCGGTCGCCGTGCCGTCCTGGTACCTGGTCCCGGCGCTGCTGTGCGGCAACGCGGTGGTGTGGAAGCCGGCCGAGTACGCGGCGGCGTGCGCGGCGGCCCTGACCGAGCTCGCCAGGCACGCGGGCCTGCCGGCTGGCGTGCTGTCGATGGTCCCGGCCGACGGCGCGGCGACCGCCGCGGGCCTCGAACGGGCGCTGGCCGCCGGCCTCGTGGACAAGGTCGGCTTCACCGGCTCGACCGCGGTCGGCCGGGAGATCGGCGCGCTGTGCGGCCGCTATCTGCAGACGCCCTGCCTCGAGCTCGGTGGCAAGAACCCGATGGTGATCGCGCCGGACGCGGACATCGACCTGGCCGTGCGGGGCGCGCTGTTCGGCGGGTTCGGCACCGCCGGCCAGCGCTGCACCTCGCTTGGCACGCTGATCGTGCACGAGTCCGTCTACGGCGGGTTCCGCCGCCGCTTCGCCACCGCGGTGGAGAACGCCGTCATCGGCGACCCCACCCGGGACGTGCTGTACGGGCCGCTGCTCGACGCCCGCTATGCCGCCGCCTTCGAGGGCTACCTGGAGCTGATCCGCGACCACCACCGGGTGTTCGGCTCGACCGCGCTCGGCCGGATCAGCGTCGGCGCCCCCCGACGCGGCTTCGTCGGCGACCCGGCGGACGGCCTCTACTACCACCCGGTCGTCGTCGACGGCGTGCTCCCGGACGACGAGCTGTTCCGCGAGGAGACCTTCGGCCCGATCGTCGGCCTCACCACCTACCGGACCCTGCAGGAGGCGATCGAGCTGGCCAACCTCCCCGGGTACGGCCTGTCCTCGGCGATCTACACCAACGACCCGGCGACCGTCTTCCGCTTCCGCCGCGGGATCGGCGCCGGCATGGTCAGCGTGAACACCTCGACCTCCGGCGCCGAGGCGCACCTGCCGTTCGGCGGCAACGGCCGGTCAGGCAACGGCTCCCGCCAGTCCGGCCGCTGGGTGCTCGACCAGGTCACCCGGTGGCAGTCGGTCAACTGGGACTACTCAGGCCGCCTGCAGAAGGCCCAGATGGACACCGCCGTGCCGGCCGCCGACCTGTCCTACCGGCTGCCCGTCGCCAGGTGACGCCCACCCGCCGCCCTGACCAGGGCGGCGGGACGCAGCCCATGGTCAGGCGCAGGGGCGCTGGTACGGCACGCCGGGCAGGTGCTCGGCCCAGGCCTCGGCGGTGAGCAGGTCGTTCGGGTCGGCGCAGGCGCGCTCGGCCAGCCGGGCCGGGTCGACGTCCCAGAGCCGCGCGGTGCCGTCCTCGCTGCTGGTCACGAGCTGGCCGCCGTCCGGGCTGAACGCCACGTCCCACAGCTGGCCGGCGTGCCCGGCGAGGGTCGCCAGCGGCGCGACGTCGTCCCCGCGGGCGGAGGGGTCCCACAGCCGGACGGTGCGGTCGACGCCGGCGGTGGCCAGCAGCCGGCCGTCCGGGCTGAACGCGATGTCCTGCAGCGGGCCGGCGTGGCCGATGAGGGTGGCCAGCGGGCCGACGCTGTCGCCCCGGGCTGCCGCGTCCCACAGCCGGGCGGCGCCGTCCTCGCCGCGGGCGGCGACCAGCGCCCCGTCCGGGCTGAACGCGACGCCGTACACGGCGCCGGCGAAGCCGGTCAGCGTCGCCAGCGGGGTGGTGACGTCGCCCTCGCTGGTCGCGTCCCACAGCAGCACGGTGTAATCGTCGGCGCCGGTGGAGGCGACGAGCTCGCCGTCCGGGCTGAACGCGACCGCGAACGCCCGGCCGGAGTGCCCGGCGAGGGTGGCCCGCGGGGCGACGTCCTCACCCCGGGCGGTGGCGTCCCAGATCATCACCGTGCCGTCCTCGCTGGCGGCCGCGATCAGCCCGCCGTCGGGGCTGTAGGCCACGCCCCAGACGGTGGCGGTGTGGCCGGTGAGCACGGCCAGCGGCGCCGCGCCGTCGTCCCGGCTGGCGGCGTCCCAGAGCCGGACGGTCCCGTCCAGGCTGCCGGTGGCGAACGTCGAGCCGTCCGGGCTGAACGTCACGCTGGAGACCGCGCTGCCGTGCCCGGCGAGCACCGCCAGTGGCGCCACCGCATCGCCGCGGCTGGCCGGGTCCCACACCCGCACGCCGCCGGTGGTGTCCGAGGTGGCGAGCAGGTCGCCGTCCGGGCTGAAGGCGACCCCGGAGGCCCCACCGGCGCCGCCGGCCAGGGTGGCCAGCGGGCCGACGGTCTCGCCCCGGCTGGCGGCGTCCCACAGCCGGGCGGTGCCGTCCTCGCTCCTGGTGGCGATCAGGGTGCCGTCGGGGCTGACGGTGGCGGCCCAGACCGCGGCGGTGTGGCCGGTCAGGGTCGCGACCGGGCCGGGGATGGCGGCGAACGCGGCGAGCACGGCCCGCTCCGCCTCGGGGGTGGGTGCCGTCTCGTAGGCGGCGAGCGCGAGCCGGCGGGCGAGGTCGGGCTGGTTCTCCCTGACCTCGAGCGCGTCCGCGGCGAGCTGGGTCGCCGCCTGCTCGGCCGCGCCGTCGGTCAGCCCGCCACCGTCGTCATCGCCACGCAGCAGCGCCAGCGGCAGGGCCACGGCGGCCGCGACGACCGCGACCAGCGCGGGCACGGCCACCAGCGGCCAGCGGCGGCGGGGCCGCGGCGGCGACGGCGGGGCCGGCGTGGCCCCGGGTGGCACCGACGCCGGCGTGGCCCCGGGCGGCACCGACACCGGCGTGGCCCCGGGGGGCACCGACACCGGGGTGGACACCGGCACCGGGGGCGGCACGGTGGACGGGATCGGCGGGACGGTCGTCGGCGTCGTTGTCACCGGAGCCGGGGTCATCGGTACCGGCGGCGTCATCGGCCCCGGCTGGCCGGGGAGCGTCCCGGCCGGGGTGGGCACCGGGGAGACCGGCCCGGAACCGGTCAGCCGGGCGTGCAGCTCGGCGGCGGTCGGGCGCAGCGCCGGGTCGGTGGCCATCGCCGCGGTGACGACCGGCAGCAGCCGCTCGGGCACCCCGGTCAGGTCGGGCTGGCCGTTGACCGCCCGGTACAGCTGGTCCTGCACGCTGCCGGTGCCGAACGGCGGGCGGCCGGTGGCGGCGAACACGATCACGCCGCCCCAGGCGAAGATGTCGGCCGGCGGCCCGACGGCGTGCCCGCGGGCCTGCTCGGGCGCCATGAACGCGGGCGTGCCGCGGATGCTGCCGGTGAGCTGGGTGGTGGCGTCGAGGGCGCGGGCGATGCCGAAGTCGATGACCATCGGGCCCTCGGGGGAGAGCAGGATGTTCGACGGCTTGAGGTCGCAGTGCACCGCGCCGGCCTCGTGGATCGCGGCGAGCGCCCGGGCGACCGCGACCGCGACCCGCTCCAGCCGGGACTCCTCCAGCGGCCCGGTCTGGCTGACCACCGCCGACAGCGTCGGGCCGTCGATGAACTCGCTGACGATGTAGGGCTGACCGCGGTCGGTGCCGTGGTCGATGACCTCGGGGGTGTAGATCCGGGCGACCCGGCGCGCGAGCTCGAACTCCCGGTCGAACAGCCGCCGGAACGTCGGCTCGGCGGCGAGGTCGGCGCGCAGCACCTTGACCGCCACCCGCCGCCCGTCCGGCCCCCGGCCGAGGTAGACGCTGCCCATGCCGCCCCGGCCGAGCCGGGCCTCCAGCCGGTACAGGCCGATGCGCACCGGGTCCCCGATCATCAGCGGCTGGCGCCTGGGGGTCACCGGGGCGCCGTCACCAGGCCCAGGCCCGGCCCGGCCGCCCGGATCGGGGCGCCCGCCGGTGCCGGTCACCACTGCCGCCCCCGCGCCCCGCCGACGGGTTGGCCGCCTGGTCCCGGCGACCGTGCTGCCCGCTGCACGTCGTCTCCCCGTCCTCGCACCCCGCGGCCGCGGCGCCCGCTGCCCGCCGGACCTGCCCCCTGCCGTACCCGGCCCCGGTTGTGCCAGGGCACGGCGGTACCGCCGAGTCCTGCCGGGATTGTCGCCGAACCGGCCGTTCCGAGGCCGGACAATCCCGACCCTATCGCGCGATCATCGCGAACGATCGCCCGGCGCCGGCCCGGCTGTCACCTCCGGCGCTGTCACCCTGCCGACATGGCCGACGGGCACCCTGCCGGCATGGCGGACGGGC